>JBGQLF010001088.1:0-4302 GCA_041499985.1 Gemmataceae bacterium | reverse complement strand
GGCAAGGAAACCCACAAGTACACGAACCTGGACCGTGTTCCGGAGCAGTATCGCGACAAGGTGCAGAACTTGATCGAGATGAACGAGAAGAGCAACGTCAAGATCGAGATCCGCACGCGCCCGGACCGGCGGAAGCCCACCCCGGAGAAGGAGAAAGAAGACCAGGCGCCACGGCAGAAGAAGACCGTGCTGGGGTCCTAGTGCAAGATCCAGAGACCTGTTGTCGGCTCGTAGCCACAAGCGTCCTCGCTTGTGAGCTGCTCCAGCCCACAAGCGAGGACGCTTGTGGCTACGGTACACAACAGATCCTTGTGCAGACTGAAAACGCCGGCGGGGGACCATCGGGCCCTCTGCCGGCGTTGCTCTTGCAGGCTACCGAGATAAGATGTCCGGGCGGAGAACCGCGTCCGATCGCGAGAACTTTCCTCTGGGAGCTTCACCATGTGTGCACCGACACGTCTCCTGCCGCTGCTGTGCGGCGTCTTGCTGTTCTGCTCAGCGGACGGCCGAGCTGATCCGGATATCCGCGACACACGCCTGCTCTCCCAACCCACCGTCAGCGCGCGCCACATCGCTTTTGTCTACGCCGATGACCTCTGGATTGCCAATCTCGATGGCACGAATGTCCGCCGACTGACCAGCGACATTGGCGTCGAGTCGAACCCGATCTTTTCACCGGACGGCAATACCCTCGCGTTCAGCGCCCAGTACGACGGCAACACCGACGTTTACACCATTCCGGTCAGCGGCGGCGCCCCCACACGCCTGACCTGGCATCCAGGCCCCGACGTCGTGCGTGGCTTCACGCCCGACGGCAAAGCGGTGCTCTTCTCCTCCCCGCGCAACGTCTTCACCAACCGCTATACGCAGCTGTTCACCGTGCCCCTGAGCGGCGGCATGCCGATGCAGTTACCGATCCCCCACGGCGTCCAGGCCTGCTACTCGCCCGACGGCAGCCACATCGCTTACACGCCGCTCGCGGACCGGAGCGAGCAGTGGAAGCACTACCGCGGCGGCACCCATGCGCGCATCTGGATTTACCGTTGCCGGGATCACCAGGTGGAGCAGATCCCGCAACCAGAGGGCCGCTGCAACGACCTCAACCCACACTGGATCGGCGACACGATCTACTTCCGCTCCGACCGCCGGGGGGAGTACAACCTGTGGGCGTATGAGACCAGGACCAAGGCCATCCGGCAGCTCACCAACCATACGGATTTTCCGGTCAGGGATATTGGCTCGGGCGGGGGCCGGCTCATCTACGAGCAGGCAGGCTACCTGTATCTGCTCGACCCGGCCGAGAGCGCGAGCACGCGGCTGCGAATCGGCGTAGCGACGGACGTGGTCGAAGCCCGGCCGCGCTACGTGAAGGGGGCCAAGTACATCCGCAATGCCGGCGTGTCCCCGTCGGGGGCGCGGGCCGTGTTCGAATTCCGTGGTGAGATCGTCACCGTGCCGGCCGAGAAGGGCGATCCGCGCAACCTGACCGAATCGCCCGGCGTGCACGAACGGTCGCCCGTGTGGTCGCCCAACGGTCAGTCCCTGGCCTATTTCTCCGACGAAGGGGGCGAATATCGGCTGCACGTGCGGCCGGCGGACGGCCGGGGGAAGGCGAAAATCCATAGCCTGGAGGGGGCCGGCTTCTACGAGGACCCGGTCTGGTCCCCCGACCATAAGAAGATTGCCTATGTCGACAACTCCCAGTCTCTCTACTGGATCGACCTCGAAAGTGGCAAGGCCAAGAAGATCGCCTCGGAGCCCCAGTACGGGCCTACCAACCTGGGGACCCTGCGAGCTTCCTGGTCGCCCGACTCGAAGTGGGTCGTCTACGCGTTAGGGAACAAGGCCGCTTACCATACCGTCTTCGCCTATGAACTGGCGACCGACAAAGCGCGCGCGATCACCGACGGGCTGAGCGATGCCGTCGATCCGGTCTTTGACGCCAGCGGCAAGTACGTCTACTTCCTTGCCTCCACGGACGCCGGTCCGGTGAACCAGTGGTTCGCCCAGTCGAATGCCGACATGCGCGTCCAGCGCACTCCGTACCTGGTGGTGTTGAAGAAAGGCGTACCGTCGCCCCTGGCCCGGGAAAGCGATGAGGAAAAGTCCGCGGACAAGAAGGCGGCCGGATCCGGTTTCAATTTAGGTTCGGCCTTGTCGTCCTTGGCGGAACTCTATTCGCCGGTCGTGATCGACTTTGCCGGGATCGATCAGCGCATCCTGGCGCTGCCGATCCCGCCCAGCACGTACGCGCGCCTGCGAGCCGGCTCCGCCGGGCAGATCTACTATCTGGAAACGCCGGTTACGCCGCCTGGGCCGGAGGCTCCCCGCGGCGGCACGCTACACCGTTTCGATCTGAACAAGCGCAAGAGTGAGACCGTGCTGAAGGGCGTCGGCGAGTACCATCTGACCGCCGATGGCAAGAAGGCACTGATCTTCTCTCCACCGGAAACCTGGTCCATCGTTGAGGTGACTGGCACCCCGCCAGCGCCCGACAAAGGGAAGCTGAAGATCGACGCGATTGAAGTACGCATCGATCCGCGGGCCGAATGGAAGCAGATCTTCGAGGAGTCGTGGCGGATCAATCGGGACTACTTCTATGACCCGCACATGCACGGAGCCGAGTGGCCGGGGATCAAGAGCAAGTACGCCCAGTTCCTGCCCCACCTGGCGACGCGCGGCGATCTCGACCGGGTCCTCCGCGGCATGCTGAGCGAGTTGGCGGTTGGCCACAGCGGCCTGTTCCCCGGCGAGCGGCTGCATGAGCGCAAGACGGTGCCCGGCGGCCTGCTCGGTGCTGATTATGAGGTCGCCAATGGCCGGTATCGCTTCAAGAAGGTGTACGGCGGCTTGAACTGGAGCCCGGAACTGCGCTCGCCGCTGACTCAGCCGGGCGTGGACGTGCAGGCGGGCGAGTACCTGTTGGCGGTGCGCGGCGTCGACCTGAAACCGCCAACCGAGGTGTACTCGCTCTTCGAGAATACGGCCGGCAAGAGCATCGAGATCACCGTCGGGCCGAATCCCGATGGCGCGGGCAGCCGGACCGTCACGGTCGAGCCCGTGGCCAACGAGGCGACGCTGCGCAACCGCGACTGGGTCGAGGGCAACCTCAAGAAGGTCCAGCAAGCGACGGGAGGCCGAGTGGCCTATGTCTATGTACCGAACACCGCCGGACTCGGCCATGCGTACTTCAAACGCTATTTCTTCCCGCAAAGCGACAAGCAGGCGATCATCGTGGACGAGCGCTTCAACGGCGGCGGCCAGGTGGCGGACTATTACATCGACCATCTCCGCCGGCCGTTCAGCGCCATGTGGGCGACGCGCTATGGCGAGGACATCAAGACGCCAGGGGCGGCGATCCACGGGCCGAAAGTGATGCTGATCGACGAGACGGCAGGCTCCGGTGGCGACCTGCTGCCGTGGATGTTCCGCAAGTACCAACTCGGGCCGCTGGTGGGCAAGCGGACGTGGGGCGGGCTCGTGGGCACCCTCGGCTTCCCGGTCTTGATGGACGGCGGCCGGGTGACTGCGCCGAACCTGGCCATCTGGACCGAGGACGGCTGGGTTGTCGAAAACGAGGGTGTGCCGCCGGATGTCGAGGTCGAGCAGTGGCCGGCCGACGTGATTGCCGGCAAAGACCCGCAGCTGGAGAAGGCGATCCAGATCGTGCTGACGGAACTGGAGAAGAATCCGCCCAAGCCGATGAAACGGCCGCCCTATCCCGTACGGGTCCAGAAGTGACAGGACAACAGATTGCAGATTTGAGGTTGCAGATTGTCTTGCAATCTGCAACCTCCCGACGTTCCCGTTTCCCCTTTCAGACTGTCTTGGCCCATGCTTGCATAATGGAAGGGCCAGCTTGACGAGCGGGCACCATCGGCTATAATTACCATGATGAAATGCGTGCATCAGGCAGTCCAAGTTGGGTTCGTCTGGCTGACGGCGGTCACGACGCTGATCGCCAGCGTTCCTCACTTTGACTGCATCTGCCCGAACGGACAGCACAAGTTGTTCTGCCTCGGCCTCTCATCCCCGCGCACTGGCTGCTGTTGCGGCAGTTCCTGCTGCTCATCGTCGTCCGGTGGACGGTGCTGCTGCCATGCCCAGGACTCTTCGCCTGACGCAGAAGCGCAACAGCCATGTTGTAGCCGTGAGAACCAGCAGCTGCGCACCGTCACGTCCACGACCGGCATCCAGGCCAAGGGAAGCTGCTGCCAGAAGACTTTGGCTCAAGACGAATTCGTCGGCGTCACCTCGACGAAGGCGGATGCCCAGCAGAACTTGACGGATGGGTTCTCCGTC
>JBGQLF010001087.1:0-4303 GCA_041499985.1 Gemmataceae bacterium | reverse complement strand
GTGTCAATGCGGGCGATGGCTCTACCTTCATTGCACCACGAAGGCTCCTTCTTTGCGACCCCTCTCCAAAAGGTCAGAAGTCGAACTCAGCTTCCGTGTCCCCCTGGCTGGCGGCGCCGGACAACGTGGCCGCCAAGGCAGAGAAGCCGCCCTCCTCCTCGGGCAAGAGAATCACCGGCAAGCGGTAGAGTTGCTTCGGCACGGGTGCCCGCTGGTGTAGGGTGGTGCTCATAGTCCAGCTCCGTCGGGATGATTCACTTCGTAGCTCCGATGATGACAGTACCTTACCAGCGAACAATCTCCGCACGTCGGAATAGTAGTTCCTCGGTTCAAAAGGCAATACCCCGGGCCCGCAGTAGTGCCGCTAGCCGATCCGGATAATCGGTGGTAATGCCATCGACGCCCCAGCTCAGCAGGCGCAGCCAATCCTGGGTCTCGTTGACCGTCCACGGCACGACGCGCAGGCCGTGCGCCTGCACCTGGCGCACCTGGGCCTCATCCAGGAACTCGACACCTGGACAGTACGTCGAGGCCTCCGCGTGCTGGACCAGCTGCGCCGGCTCCAGCGGCGCCGCTTCGGCAAGGAGTACCGCGGTGGTCAGTCCCGGCTCCAGCTGCCGCAGGGCCCGCACGCAGCGGTGATCAAAGCTTCGCACGGTGGTTCGCTCGACCAGGCCGGCCCGCTGCACCAGGTGTACGACCTGTCGTTCCAGAAGAGCCGGGGCTTGGCCGTCAAAGCCATCGTCGATGACCTCGGGACGGAACGGCACGCGCTTGAGCTCCAGGTCGAAACGCACCTGGCGGACCCGTTGGCGCTGTGTTTCGGTCTTACCAGCCCGGGCGCCGAGTTCACCTGCATACGCTTCCGCAAAGGCGAACAGGTCTTCGAGCGCCGGCAGCGTGTAGGGGTCGATCCCCGAGCGCTTGCTAAACCTGCGGGCCAGAGGGGTTAAGTCGGCGTCCTGCGCGGGAAAACGCTGCGGATCCGGATTCAGGTCGGCGCCATAGCTCCGCAGCTGCGCCAGCGTCAGGGCACGAATCGCGGGGCCAGTTGCGGGATCGGGAACCTCGCTTCCGGGCAGCCGGCGACACCAGCGCGGATGGAGGAAGCCATCGTGCGCCAGCACAGGCACACCGTCGCGCGTCAGGTGGACGTCGGTTTCGATCGTTGTCACGCCAATGTCGAAGGCGACCTCGAACGAGGGCAGCGTGTTCTCCGGTTTCAGGCCCCGGGCACCGCGGTGGCCCTGGAGATCGAAGGGCGGAAACATGAGAGGTCTCAGGTAAGGGCAGAAAAAAACCTCGCTGAATATCCCGAAGGTTACCCAGCGAGGCCGGAACAGAGAAGAGGCCATCTCTTAGCAGAAGTGGAGTGCGTGCGGTTCCACTTCTCTTGAACATAACTCTCTCAAGACTTCGATCGCTTGTCAAGCTATTTCACGAAACTTCTTCAAATTCCCATTCTTCGACCAATGGCTTTTGCCGTTGAGCCGGCAAGGCGCACAACTGTATAATGGGTTGATTCCGAAATTGCCCGTTGGGAGCCGCGTCCATGGTGAGTGAAAGTATCGAGAGCCTGTGCCAGAAGGCCCGGCAAAGCATCGCTCAAGGAGACCATCAACAGGCCCGCCGGCTCTATCTCCAGGCCCTGGGTCTGAAGGCGGATTCTCCCGATGTCCATTATGGCCTGGCCACAGTCTGTTTTTTGTTGAATGACCTGTCCAGCGCAGCCCATCATTTCCGGGAGGTTACCCGGCTGGATCCGCTGCGCGCCGGGGCCTTCATCAACCTGGGTGCGGTCTACAACCGTCTGGAGCAGCTGGACGACGCCATCCAAGCCCTTCGCCGCGGTATCCAACTCGACTCGCACCGGGCGGAGGGTTACTACAACCTTGGCCTGGCCTATCGGCGCAAAGGCCAGGCGGAACTGGCCATTCAGGCCTACCGCGAGGCGACGCGCCTCAATCCGCGCATGGGGGATGCGCACCTGAATTTGGCCAATCTCTACCTGGAAAAACAGCAATACGGCATGGCCGTTGCCCACTACGGCCAAGCGCTCCAAGTCCGGCCGCACTGGGACAAAGCCGAACACGGCATGGCGCAAGCGCAGGCATCGCTAACCGCGCTGGATCAGCCCGAGGTAGCTCCCACCGGATCTGGCAAGGCGCCGCCGCTTTCGGCTCCGGATGTGCTCGACCCCGAACGCAACGTCGATCCCACGGTGCACGGTGCCATCCTCACCCCGCTGCACAAGGCGACGATCGACTCCGAGAACAACGGCCGGCATGTCCTCCAGATCCTCGAAAAGGAAATCGAACCCGCGATCAAGGATCTCTCCAGCGTTCTCCTGTACCCCGACGGTCCGATCAGCGAACTGGACCTGTGTGTTCAGAAGTTCGAAGACGCCCTCAGCAACATGCGCAGCGTCCAGCGTGAACTCCAGGAGAGTATCGACCGCGTCCGCCACCTCGGAGACCAGCTGCTGAAGAGCTAGAGAGTCGGTAGTCAATAGCAAAGAACAGTAGGCCTTCTTTGTCTTTTGCTACTGACTACTGACTACTGACTATTTTCGATCCAGTTCGCGTTGTTTCATTCCCGGTGTCGCCGGTGCCGCGAAGTCGAAAAACGTGTCGCGGTCACGGATGATGGCCTGCGGTAGGAGCTGCTCGCTTTGAGTGGCCACTTCGCGGTTTCTGCGGATGGCGGTGCCGATGGCCATCACTTCGACGAGACCGCGGCTGATTTCGTAAACGAAGACTTTGACGCCAATGACGCCCTCGGCCTCGAGGTCGCGGGCCTCATTGCGAATGTGGGCCAGGCAGTTCTCGCGGGCCTCGTACACAAGGCGCGTCACCGATTCGATCTCACCGCGTGCCAGCGATTGGAACATCGCGGACAGGCCACCAGCCAGTCCCAGGGCATACACCGAGGTGCCGAGCACCAGCCGCAGGGGAGAATAGCCCAGTTGCGTCAGGTTCCACAGCTCCTCTCCGGTGAGCTCCGACGTCACGGGCCGATCCAGATTGCCCAGCACCGGATTGAACGACGCGGTGCCGACCATGAGCATCTCGCGGACGCCGACTCCGAACGGCAGGACGCGCGTCGTGATGTCCACCACTGCATTGCAGCCGCGCTCCTTCGCTTCGCGCTCGAGGCGTTCCAGCGCCAGGTGGCGCGTGTGGTTGTACATGTCGGAAAACTCTTTCACCTCGCCGCGCTGGGTGATCTGCCGCAACGTCCCGAGCAAGCCGCGCCCCAGGCCAAGTGCATAAGCGACGTTGCCGATCACAAAGTGTCGTGGCTGATAGCCGGCATCGAGCTGGCAGTACAGGTCTTGGCCCGAGCAGGCGGTGGAGAAGAACGGCCCGCTGTGCTCATTGCTGCGGATCGCGGAGCCGATGGCCAGGAACTCCATCAGGCCACCGACGCTCTTTAGCTCGGAGACGACGCCGGTCAGTCCTTGGGCCCCTTCGCTGATCGCTTCGTCTTCGAGCCGTTTGATTGCCGCATGCCGGCCATCGGAGATCAACTGCGTGACACTCAGCAACTCGCCGCCGGCCAGGGTTTGCAAGCCGCTCGTGAAGCCGCGCAGGATCCCAAGCGAATACACGCTGTTGCCCACCACGATGTTGCCCGGCGCCCAGCCTTTCTGGGCCAGACAGTAAATCTCATTACCC
This sequence comes from Gemmataceae bacterium, assembly GCA_041499985.1. GTDB lineage: Bacteria > Planctomycetota > Planctomycetia > Gemmatales > Gemmataceae > JBGQLF01. Next base: position 626 of record JBGQLF010001087.1, on the reverse strand, counting down.
GAGAGTCCCGTCATCATCATCGTCGCATCCTCCAACCGATAGACCGCTGGCCCGCTCCGCTGTAAGACCTCGTTTATACAATAGACAGCGTCAACCGGACCCTCAACCAGGACGACCGCATGTTGCAGTCCGCGAAAACTCCCCGCTTATCGCTTTCTTTAACGGCCCCGTACCTCTGGACGGCAGCTGCCTTTGCCGCCGCCTACAGTCAGGCGTCCCTGTACTATTCGAACCAGAACCAGTACTTCTTGCACGGCCTTGCGCAGGCGGGCCAGGGCCTGTTACGCGAGGACTGGCTGGCCAATACCCTCGATCCCACGCCGCTCTTCAGCGCCCTGGTAGCGTTCACCGTCCGTTACCTGCATCCCTGGATCTTTCATGTCTACTACGGCCTTCTGCTAGGGATTTACGCGGCCGCCCTGCTTGGTCTGTTCGCCGCGCTCACCCGCGAGCACGCAGCAGGTCGCCGCTGGCCTGTTTTCGCTGCCTTGCTGGTGCTGGTTCATGCGGCTGCGGTTCGGTGGTGTTCCTACCACTGGTTGGGGCAGGACTACCCCTGGTATATCGAAGCCGGGGTGGCCGGGCAGTATATCCTGGGCGGGATGTTTCAGCCATCTGTGTTCGGC
>JBGQLF010001086.1:0-4305 GCA_041499985.1 Gemmataceae bacterium | reverse complement strand
GTCACCGATTTCGGCCTGGCCAAGCGCGTGCGGGGGGGCGCCAGTCTGACGCAGACGGGAGCCATTGTGGGAACACCGAGTTACATGGCTCCCGAGCAAGCAGCCGGCAGCCGCGGTGTGCTCAGCCCCGCGAGCGATGTCTACAGCCTGGGCACGATCCTGTACGAACTGCTCACGGGCCGAGTGCCGTTCCGCGCCCCCACGCCTGTGGACACGCTCCTGCTGGTGCTCGATCAGGAGCCGGTGCCACCGCGCTTGCTCAACCCCAAGGTCGATGCCGAGTTGGAGATCATCTGCTTGAAGTGTTTGCAAAAGCCGGCCGATCTTCGCTATGCCAGCGCTGCGGACCTTGCCGACGATTTAGACGCGTTCCTCCAGGGCGAACGGATCTCGGTCCGGCCCAGCAGCATCGGTTACGTCATCAGCCGGGTCTTCCGCGAAACGCATCATGCCGCGGTACTGGAAAACTGGGGGCTACTGTGGATGTGGCACAGCCTGGTGATTTTCCTGCTCTGTTTGCTCACCAACTGGCTGCACTGGCAGGGCGTCACGAATCATCTGGTCTATCTCGCGCTCTGGGGCATCGGTCTGGTTGCGTGGGGATCGATCTTCTGGGCCTTGCGCCGCCGAGGGGGGCCGGTGTTGTTCATCGAACGGCAGATCGCGCATCTGTGGGGAGGGTGTATCATCGCCAGTATTGGCATGTTTGTTGTCGAGGTGCTCCTTGGATTGCCGGCCCTGACGCTCTCGCCGATCCTGGCCCTCCTCGCGGGTCTGGCCTTCGTGGTCAAAGGAGGTATGCTCTCTGGTTCCTTTTATTTCTACGCCGCGGCTTCGTTCCTGACTGCGGGGTTCATGGCGCTGCTGCCCGCGATCGGGCCGCTGCTCTTTGGTTGCGTCTCCGCGATCAGTTTTTTCATCCCGGGCCTCAAGTATTATCGCCAGCGTACCCGCTCGGCTGGTCTCCTTCGATAACGCGGAAGAGAGTCACTGCCGCTTCGTCGCCTTGCCGGCTAGGTCCGCTACCGTCACCGTTTGCAACCGATTGCGTACATCCTCGGCCACCTGGCCGCAGAGGGCCTGCAAACGCTGGCTCACTTCGGGTTTGTCGTCGCTTTCCTCCGTTGGTACCGTCCAGCAGATGGGGCCATCGACTGCTTCCACGACTTCCAGCACCGTCATCTGCGAGGCAGGGCGGGCCAAGCGGTAGCCGCTCTGCGGCCCCTTCCTGGACTCCAGCATGCCCTGGTTCACGAGGGATTTGAGTGCCATCTCCAACAAGTGCTCGGAGATGCCGTAGTTGAAGGCGATATCATGGGAACTCACGTAGTCGGAGCCTTCGCGACTCGCCAGGACAGCGAGGGCGTGCAGGGCATACGTGCTGGCACGGGAAAGCTTCATCGGCACCGTCACTGCAAGGAAAGCCGCGGCTGTTGGCGAGGACGCTTCCCAGCCCCAGCTGCCGGCAGCACGCGGGGGGAGAGTCCCTTCCGCTTCGCCGCCTGGCCTAATAGGTCCGCTCCGGACACGCCCCAATGAGAGGACAGTGCAATGTCCATTGCTACCACGTTACGCCCGTCCAAGCAAGCCAAGCCGGTGAGCGGCACCTGCCGCCGGTCATGAGGTAAAATCCTGTTTGACCTTTTCCTGGTTTAGCAGGTCGAGTAGGATGCATTCTTTCAACCCTCGGAGCCAAAGAATGGACGAAGCACTTCAGGCCCAACTTACCGCGCTCGGTGACGAGGTTGGGGCGACGTCGGTCCCCGACGACTGCAAGCAGACCGTCGCCTGGTGCCTCGGGCAGTTGCCCAGCCTGTACGTGCAGTTCCGTCAGACTTGTGAGAGCCGGTATGGCGAGGCGATCACCCGCCTGGTGCACGGGATTATGAAGGCGTTGGCTGCAAGCCAGCCCGCTTGCCCGGAAGCGCAGGACCTGGCGAACCACTTTACCGGCCGCTTCCGGCTCCTGCACGAGCAATATGGTCTCCCTGCACTGCACCTCAAACCTGTCGGTGCCTCACCACGGCGTACACGAAAGAGTGGTTGATCCGATGAGGAAAAGCAAAGGGCGACGCAAAGTGGGCCGGAAAAAGCGCCGGATGCGGGCGAAGATCCGCCACCGCAAGTAGCAGGGGAAAGGGGCCTGCCGTCGCGGGAGCACTTGTTGAGGGGCCGCCGGTGGCCATGTCCGAGATCTACCCCATCCCCGGCTTCGCCGAGCCGTTCAGCTCGCTCAGCCATCTCCTGGGGGCCGGCGCCTTCTTTGTCCTCGGATTCTTTCTCCTCCGCCGCAGTCGAGGCAACCGACTCCGCATCGCCGCCATGGGCGTCTACGTCTTCTGTTGCGTCCTTCTTCTCGCAGTAAGCGGGGTATACCATCTCCTGGCTCCTGGCGGGGCAGGGCGCGCCGTGCTGGAGCGCCTCGACCACGGCGCCATCTTCCTGCTCATCGCCGGCACCTTCACCCCGGCGCACAGTCTCCTCTTTCGCGGCTGGGGACGCTGGGGTGTGCTGTCGCTCATCTGGGCCTTGGCGATCGCCGGCATCACCCTGAAGAGCATCTTCTTCGCCGACATGGTGGAGTGGCTGGGCCTGCTGTTCTACCTGGGACTCGGTTGGTTGGGGGCGCTGTCCGTGGTCGCCCTATGGCGCCAGAACGGCTACTGGTTCATCCGGCCGCTGTTGTGGGGCGGCGTGGCCTACACGGTGGGCGGGGCCGTGGACTTCCTACGCTGGCCTGTCCTTGTTCCCGGCGTCGTCGGCCCGCACGAAGCCTTCCACGTGGCCGTGCTCGCTGGGATTGGCCTGCACTGGCGGTTCGTCTGGGAGATCGCGTCCCCCACTCCGCCGCCCGGCGAAGGGGAGAGGGTTCGACCTCGCCAATAACCAAGCGTTACAGTCCCTCCACGATGACGGCGCGGTAGTCAGCGCCTCGGAAGCGGTGTTCGCGCGCCTCGCGCTATGCCGGGCTGTCGTACCATGCTTTCGCTTCAGCGAAAGAGGGAGATTCCACGATGACGACGCCCTCAACTTCGGGGCCCTCAAGCACCTCGTGACGGCCATAGGCGGCCAACACCTTGATCGGATGACCGGCCAGGGAGGCGCCGGCCTTGGGCGTATGGGCCTCCAATTCCGACGGGTTGCGGGTGCTTTCGCGAATAGGCCTGGGGCATGGGAGACTGCAAGTCATAATCAGTCCGGTTGCGCTCGCCGCGCAGGGAGTTCAGCTTCCGACCTGCAAGACGGACTTGCGGATCCCTGCTGTTCGATAACCGCAGCCAAAGATAGGCGTGGGCCTGTTCACCGTACGGCACGTGGAAGCTCAGATCCTTCAACAGTTCCCGTGCCACGTGAAAAGCCGCGTAATAAGCCCGGCTGACGGCGGAGCGCCAGGCCGCCTCTAGAGTCGCGGGCAGCAACAGCTTCGCCGCCAGGAGAAAATCGCGTCCGTTCAGAGTTCCACGAGACCCAGATGAAGCCGAAACACGTGGTCCAGGGTGGCCGGACAGATTCGCATCATCTCTTCATCCCAAGGCAAGAGGGATGGGACAAATTGTTCGGGGCTGCGGTCAGGCACATCCACTTCCAGGACGATGTGGCGATCGTTGGCGATCTCCGGATCCTCCTCGACCACCACCGCGAGCCGCCAGGCATCCGGGAAGATGCGTTGTGTCATCTCCACGACGCAGAGTAGATACGCTTCCGCCCCTGCCTCCCTGGCGAAGGCACGCACTTCCGGCGAGAGGGTGGGCAGGTTCGACGTCTGGCTCGGCTGAATCATGAGGTTTTCTCCGCGAGGGAACCCGTAGAATCACTCTCATTGTAACCAGACCGTCTGGCGGGTGTCTCCACGAGGTTATTCGGAATGCGGGTGTGTCTGCGGGCCTCGTGGAGGCCGCTCGGAGGGCCAATTGCCTTACTTTCATTTCACGCTGGGGCTGGATGCAAGCCAAAGTGTCCTCGGGGCTGAAGAGCAATGCAAGGCAATGGAATCGAACAAGCACGGAACGGGCGGCCACGGGATTCTTTTGCCAGGCGAACGCCTTCCGACTATCCTCATTTATCCCCTGGGGTGTAACACTTTCCTCCAGTAGCCGTCTCTTTCGTTGACAGCACGGGAGAACCGTCCATGCCGCAGCGTGATACGCATCAACTGGCGCCACTCCTGCACTGTTCGCGCATGGGTGAGCCGCAAGCCAAACATCGGCTGGGACATGGTGCTGCTGCCCGAGGGCAGCAGCCACCGCTCGTCGCAGGAAGCCTTCGCCGCGCTGGGCCGGGATATGGCCCGCCAGATAGACAAAG
>JBGQLF010001085.1:0-4318 GCA_041499985.1 Gemmataceae bacterium | reverse complement strand
TTGAACACGCCGCCGGCGGCTGTTGACACATAGAACGTGCGCGACGGCGATGGAATGCCGGCAATGTCGACAATGCGACCACCCATGTTGGCGGGGCCGATGTTGCGCCAGGTCAGCGTCTTGACCCAATCCGGCGCAAGCGTGCCTTCGAGGGCCGGCGCCGTCGTCGTGTCGCCATTGATCCGCCGCACTTCCTCGAGCTTCTGGGACAGATCCTGGATCTGCTTTTCCAAGGCGGCGATCTGTTGTTCACGGGATTGCGTGTCGGCAGACGGACTCGGCAGGGCCGCCATCACCAACATCCCGCCGGCCAACACGACCCAGGCGGGCAACCACAAGGAAAATCGCTTAGGCAGCATCATGGGTCCCCTTTGCGAGTAAGCCAATCGGATTGGACCAGTCCACTGCTGGCCCATTGTGATGAGGAACCATCCCCAGTGACAACGAAGAAACCGAGTTTTCCCGCACTTTGTTGATGGCGCGAGCACCTGGACTCCTGGCGCCCCCCTTCCCGTCCAGCGTTCGACATCGTACCAGCATGGGTGGCACGCCCTGAGTCTTCGAAGGGCGTGGGGCAGCGGAAGACACGCCCTTCGAAGACTCAGGGCGTGCCACCCGGACCGCCTTGCTTGCGCGCCGGCCCCGAATCTGGAGAATCCGGGTCCTTTTCAGCCGACGGCAGGACTTTGCGTGCTCTCAGGTCGTAGCGGCTGCCAGGCTTGACGGCCTCGTAATCGGGCTGGCCGTCTTCCACGGGCTTGGTGCGATCGTAGAAGTGAACCTGATTGCGGCCCATGACCTCGGCCACTTCCCCCTTCACAATCAGCGCCGTTCCCTCATCAATGCCGATTCCCAGGAGCTGTGGATAGGTTTTCATCAGGGCCGTCATATCGGGCAAGCGCTTGCGCTGCGTGAAGTGCTGGTCGATCGCCACGCCCGGCAAGAAGGCCAGACCGCGTTCGTAACCTTCGTACATGATCTCCAGGTTGCCCAGCGGGCTACCCCGGCACAGGTAGTCGCCCTGAATCGTTGCCCCGGCCGAGCTGCCGCCGATGACGCCGCCGCGACGCAGTACATCGCAAAACAGCTCGCGCGCCTTGGTGCCCTCATAGGCATCGACGAAGCGCCACTGCCGGCCGCCGCCAAACCAGATGCCCGTGGCGTTCTGGAGCAGGTCGAGGGATTTGCGGGCTTCCACGTCCGCCAGTTCGCGGGCTGCCAGGACTTGCACATTGCGGGCCCCGGCGCGTTGCAAGAAGGCTGCGCCGCCGTTGGCGGGAATCGGGTCCGGACCAGCCGTGGGCAGGACCACGATCCGGGCATCGGGGCCACCCGCCAGCTCGATGAACTTCTTGGTCACTTCGGCCGGCATACCTCCACCGCCGACGATAACAAGTGTGCCCTGAGGCACCTGCGGCACGGGCACCTCCTTCGGCGGGAACGGTGGCTCGGCGCGTGCGATGGCCGCTCGCCGGAGGGCCGTGAGATCGGCGACGGTTCCCGCTTTGAGTGCGATCGTTTTGGGCGGACGGCTGGGTGAGCCCGCCAGACAGACGGTCACCGTGGATTCGCCCAGGACGCGCATCTCTCGGCCGCGGACGACCAGGGCCGTTCCTTCATCGATGCCGAGACCGAGCAAGCCTGGATATTTGTCCAGAATGCCAACGAGGCGTGGCTGGCGGTTCCGTTTCAGAAAGTGTTGATCCACGACCGTGCCGGGCAGGAGATTGAAGCCCGGTGCCGTTTTCGCTTCGAGGTTGCCCGACGCAATCATCAGAGGCGACATGATCGCGGCGCCTGCGGAGGTCCCGCCGATGACCCCACTCCGTTCGAGGACTCGACATAGCTCCTTTTCGACAGCCGTTCCGCGGTAAGCCTCGAGGATCCGCGCCTGGCTGCCGCCGCCGAACCAGACACCAGTTGCCTTCCGCAGCGGCTCGACGAACTGCGGTTCGTCGGCCGTCTGGCGCGAGCGCGTATGCAGGAGGACCACCGACGCCGGCATCCGTGCTTGCCACGGTTCGAGCTGTTTGTCCACCGGCTCCTGATCCGCACGGTCACTGGCGGTCGGGATGATGACAAGGTGTGCTTTTTCCCCGCCTGCCAGCTCCAGAAAGCGCTTCAGGATGCTGTCGGGCAAGGTGCCGCCGCCGCAGATCACTAGCGACCCATCGATCCCGCCAGGACGCAGCCGTTCGCGGCGTGGCGTGGTGTCGTCGGCGAACGCTAGTGCCGCGAACAGACCCAGGGCGAGTGCACCGGCCATTACCTGCTGCAAGCGGCGTCGCATCGGCAGTGATCTGCGAGTCGGTATCGAAGACATGGTGTGTCCTTTTGCGGCAAAGCGGAGACTCGGGGAGCGCTAGCCCCCACAGAAACACAACGTTCCATGCGGACCAACACTCCTCTGGGCTCGGCTTGACACAGCAGTGTCGCGGTGTATCCGACCACGCGAGCCATAGCGCTTCCCTTCCCCCCGATGTACACGGGGTATAACCCCATGTCCAGCAGAAGGTTCTGCGCGTGTCGTGTGCCGCGCGCACGATCTACTCTTTTCAAGCTCGACCTGGGGCGGTCGATTGAACACTCCCTTGGCGTTCACAGAGCCGGTCTGGGACCGTCCTAACGGCATCGGCGGAGAGAGAGTAAATACATGATTCGGTAGTGTCGCCCTTCGGAGGCATCACCTTTATGAGTTCTTTGGCCTCGGCCGACGCTGCGATGTGCTTGTGCTGGTACGCCAGTGTCAGCGCCCGCCGTATCCAGTAGAAATCGTGGTTTCCCGGCGTAAAGGCATGTATACTGTCCCAATCCGGAAGAGCGTCGGCGTGCCTACGTGATTTTGAATTTACCGGTGGCGATCACTGTCCCACTCCCGAGAGCACGAACGCCGCCCACAGCTTCACCGGAGCGCCACTCGCCCCAGCCGGCCCAGGTTTGTCCGGCGCTCCCGGCGCTGTCGCCGATTGCGGCTTCAGGATCGGACCCCGCTCGCCCTTGCACCAGGCCGGGGTGTCAAAAAGGTTTCAGGAATCTTTCCGGATCCGGAAAGGTTCCTGAAACCTTTCTTCTCCCATCCGCTGACGGAGGCGTACCATGACGCATCGATGCCTGATTCGGATGCTGGCTCTTCTGACTCTCACGCTCTCAGGGTTATTCCCGGCAGCGATCACGGCCGAGCCGCCCGCCGAGAAAAAGTCGGCCGACGACACCCCGGCCCCGGCGTTCGGTAAACCGGCACCGCCGTTGCACCTGCTGAAACTCCTCCAGGCCCCCGCGGACGCACCGCGGACGCTGGACAAGCTCCGGGGCAGGGCGGTCGTCCTCGAATTCTGGGGGACTTGGTGTGCTCCGTGTGTCGCCGCCTTCCCCCATCTCAACGAGCTGGTGAAGGACACCCGAGGTGAGCCGGTGGTCTTCATCGCCGTCACCGACGAGCCGGCCGATACAGTCGCCGAATTCCTGGAGAAGAAGGCGCTCGCCACCTGGGTGGGGATTGACGACAAGGGTGCCACGACGAGGGGTTACGGAGTCAGCTCCTTTCCCACCACGGTATTGATCGACCCCGACGGCGTGGTCCAAGGCGTGACGGTCCCCAGCAACGTCACCGCGGCGATGGTCAAAGACCTGGCCAACCGCCGGCCGCTCCGACCCGGCCCGGATGCCGTGCCGCGGTTGCGAACCGACGCCAAGGGCGGCCTCGACCTCGGCGGGGCGGATTTCCTGGTCTACCTCGGCCCGCCGAATGACCTCCTGGGCGATCCGGTGGCCGGCCCCAACGAGTCCAAAAGTCGGAGTTGTCCGGCCCGGGTGCTCCTACAGAGCTGCTACGTGGGGGAAGCGGGCGGCTGGCGCAAGGCCCCCCGAGTGGTGTTCGAGTGCGCCATCCCGGAGAAGGATTTCGGGTTTGCCGTCCGGGTGCCCAAAGGTAGCGGGATGTCGCACTACGCCCTGCTCAAGGAGGCGCTGGAATCGACCCTTGGGTTCCGCACGCGCGGGACCCGCGAACATCGGGACCAGGAGGTGCTAGCGCTGAAACACGTCGGCCCGGCTGCCCCGGCGAAACCCGCCGGGAACCCGGCCCTGGGGAGCCGGCTGATGTTCCCCCGCAACGCCTGCTTCGGCGAGGGGGCCAGGCTCGCCGACCTGGCCAGGTGGATCGAGGGCCAAATCAAGAGGCCGGTTCTGGACGAAACCGGCCTCTCAGGCGAGTACGACTGGAAGATCAAGGTCCAGTCGTTCGACTTGGACGACGTGAACGCCGCCCTGAAGGGGATCGGGCTGGCCCTGAGTCCCGAGCGGCGGCAGGTCGAGTACC
>JBGQLF010001084.1:0-4321 GCA_041499985.1 Gemmataceae bacterium | reverse complement strand
ATCGTCGGCGATTTTGATCCGGCTGCGACCACTCCGCTGGTGGAAGGATTCCTCAACGGCTGGAAAGGGTCGGTGCCCTATCGGCACATAGCTCGCGTCTCCCAAGCAGGAGTGGTTGGCAAACGCGAAGCCATCCTCACCCCGGACAAGGCCAACGCCGTCTACTTCGCCGGTCAAGGCCTCGCGCTGACCGACGCCGATCCGGACTACCCAGCCCTGGCCGTGGCGAACTACCTCTTCGGAGGTGGTCCTCTCTCGTCCCGTCTGGCCAATCGCGTCCGGCAGAAGGAAGGGCTGTCGTACGCTGTGATGTCCATGGTCACAGCTTCGGCCAAGGACAATGCGGCTCGTTTCCTCATGATGGCGATTTGCAATCCCGCTAACATCGACAAAGTGGACAAGGCCATCCGCGAGGAACTTGATAAGCTGCTGAGCAGCGGCATCACGGCCGATGAGCTAGCCGGAGCCCAAAAGGCTTACCTGGAACAGCTCAAGGTACAGCGTGCCGAGGACAATCGGCTGTCAGGATTGCTGGCGAGCCGTTCGTTCCAGGACCGCACTTTTACCTACGATACCGAGCTGGAGGCCAAGATCCTGGCGTTGACGCCCCAGACCGTTCTGGATGCGGTTCGCCGGCACGTCACGCCCAAGAATATGGCCATCATTCGGGCAGGTGATTTCCCGAAGCAGGCTGGGACGGAGAATTAAGAGACTGTCTGACTCCCTCGAAACCGTGGCGAGCCGGGAGTTGAGGCTCCCGGCTCGCTCAAGCTCCACCCAGACGAAGTCCCACCCATGGTTGATAACGCGCCGATTATCTCCTGCCAACATGCTGGATTGACGATCGAGGGCTACTCGCGCGCCGCGGTCCAGACCTACTGGCGCATACCCGAGCTCAAGATCGGCTTCGATCTGGGCGCCCAGCCGTGGGACTTTATGGGCACGCCTACCTGGCTGGTCACGCACACGCATCTGGACCATGTCGCCGCCCTGCCGGTCTATGTCGCTCGCCGGCGCATGATGCGCATGGAGCCGCCCACGCTGTATCTCCCAGCGGCGGCGGTCGAAGACGTGCGCCGCCTCTTGCTGATCATGCAGCGCCTCGACCGCGGCCGCATGGTCTGCCAGCTGCACGGGCTCAATCCCGGCGATGAAATTGAGCTTTCGCGCGATCATGTCATCACAGCCTTTGCGACGACGCATACGATTCCCTCTCTGGGGTTCGTGGTCTGGGATCGCCGTTTCAAGCTCAAAGAGGAATACCACGGTTTGCCGGGCGATAAAATTCGCGATCTGCGTCTTTCGGGGGTAGCGGTGACGCGCGAAGTTCGCGTGCCGCTGGTGGCCTACACGGGCGATACCAGCCCCGCGGGGCTGGATAACTACGCGCCCGTCTACGAGGCCAAGATTCTTATCACCGAGCTCAGCTTCATTCGGCCCAACCACCGGCGCGAGAAAATCCACAAGTTCGGCCATATGCACCTGGACGATTTCGTTGAGCGAGCCGACCGCTTCCACAACGAGCTGATCATCTGCTCGCACTTCAGCACGCGCTACCACCCCCAGGAGGTACGGCGCTTGGTCGATAGCAAACTGCCGCCGGGCTTGCGCGAGCGCGTGAAACTTTGGTTGTGAACAAACCCATCCCCTGGGCCCATTTGCCCCGTGTCGGACAGCATGCTAGGCTTGCACGGAGAGTACTCTTTGAATGACCGGGCGTTCCGGCACGTCCGATCCAATCGCCGACGTGAGACGATTGACCATGCTGGCGCATTTAGCCTTTGGCATTGACCTGCAACACTGGGAGATCTGGGCCGCTCCGGCCATTGGCCTGGGCTCTGCCGGACTGGCTCTGCTCGTAGGGCACGTGCTTCTTGGGAAACGCCGGCGAAGCTTCCAACCCCCCGTCGCCGAAAGCGTGGCTCCTCCGGTGGATCCGTTCGCCTATGGCAGTGCGACCGAACGCCGGTCGTCGGTGCGCCGCAGAGGCAAACAGATCAAAGTGCTCATCTCCGATGCGGAAGCGCTGGAAGCTCCCGTGGAAGGCTGGGTCATGGATCGTTCCATGGGAGGCTTATGCTTGTTGGTCTATCGGGCCATGGAGCCGGGGTCGATCCTCAGTGTCCGCACCGCGGAGGCGCCGCAAACGACTCCCTGGGTCCAAGTCGAGATCAAGAACTGCCGACACAATACCAATCACTGGGTGATCGGCTGTCAGTATGTCCGCACGCCTCCCTGGGGTGTGCTCCTGCTGTTCGGTTAGAGCCTGCCGTTCGACCTCCACCCGTACCTATCCTTCGGGTTCAGCCCGGTCCTCCTTACTTCACTGAGCATCGCCTTGCGCTGTGCTTGGCAAGCCCGGTCTCATTTGGCGTTGGCTCGTCCGACGCCTTCCCGTCGTAGCAGCAGCGGACCCTGGTCTGACCTCTTTGTGATTCTTGCAGTTTGGTGCCCTGGCGACGGGCGGGGACGGGATGCGAGGCGTGAACGTGAGTTCCGGCACACCGTTTGCCATACCAAGCTAGAGCCTCTTGTGCCTGTTCGCAGGAGACCCGGAACACCGTGGCGGATCCCCTGCTAGACCGCAGCCCGTTTCTGAAAGAGGTGCCGGCGCGTTGCGTCCTGCCGGCGACCGCGTCCGCGGTTTGGGGCACGGTGCTGAGGAGATCACGCCCATGCGACCGCTCGTGCTTGCGGGCCTTCTGTTGATCGCCATCGGAGTGAGTGCCTTCGCCTATCAAGGGGTGTCCTACCTGGCCCGGGAGAGGGGCGGGGACGCTCGCCCGGTCCAGCTGCGCGTGACCCAGGAGAACGCGATTCCACTGCCGCCCGTCGTCGGCGCCATTTGTATGCTTACGGGGATCGTGTTTCTCCTTGTTGGTGCGCAAAGTCCGATTCCACCTTCCAGCGGAAGGGTTGAGACCAATCGGAGAGCTTGCGCACCTCCTTTCGGAACGGGCTAGATCCGAGCAACCCCGGCGGAGAGGACCGTTCAGGTGGGGACGGCGGGGGGCACCCTCCGTTCCAGGTTCATGTATTGGGGCTTCTGCACCCAAAGGAGGAAGTCGATGAGGTACCGTGTCCTGTCGTTGTTTTTCGTGGTTTTGGCGCTAGCGCTTGTGGTCAGCCTGCCGGTCTCGGCGCAGGATAAGAATCAACCGGCCAACACTCATGAGGGGACGGTCGTCAGCTTGCTCGGCGACAAACTGATCATGCGCATGAAGGATGCCAAGGACGAACACACGCACACCCTGGCCCCCAACGCCAAAATCAGCTGCGATGGCCGGGAATGCAAACTCACCGACCTCAAGCCGGGCCTGCGCGTCCGCGTCACGACGAAGCCAGGGGACAAGATCACGGCGATCAAGGTCGAAGCCCTCGACAAGAATCGGGAGTTCGAAAAGCTCGATATTCCGAAGCCGTGAGGAGGCCGAATAGGTCTCGCGTCTTGAACGGGTAGCCACAGGGGACCGCGTTCTCCGTGCGTGGTCGCTTGTGGCTCCCCGCCAAACGGATCTCATGGGCCGGCGCTTGGGTTAGTGCGCTGGCTCCTGATATAACCGGTGCGTCTCGAGGTAGCACTCCACGGCGCGCGGCACCAGATAGCGGACGCTCCGGCCAGCGGCAGCCCGCTGGCGGATGTCGCTGCTGGAAATCTCCACCAAGGGTACTTGCACCATCTGGAGCCGCAACGCCGTGGATGCTGGCAATTGGAGAGTCGCGCGCAGCTGCTCCGCGGACCATATCGGCCAGCCCGGCCGAGCGGCGACCACCAAAGCGGCGAGTTCAGCAATCCGAATGGGATCTCGCCAATGAGGCAAGTCGGGCAGGCAATCCGCGCCCATCAACAAATGCCAATCCACCTCCGGATGTTGGCGCCGCAGCTCTTGCAGCGTATCCGCGGTGAAGCTCGGTCCCGGACGATCCTTCTCCAGATCATTGACGACGAAGGCCGGCTGGCCGGCGACGGCCAAGGCGAGCATTTCGACTCGCTGAGGGAACGCGGTGAGGGATCGGTCCTGCTTGTGCGGCGGCCGTGCGGCGGGAACGAACCAGATCTGCTCCAGCTGGGCTTGTTCCCGGCATTGCTCCGCCAAGACGAGATGGCCGAGATGGACAGGATCGAAGGTGCCGCCAAAGACGCCGATCCGCATTCCTGCTCCCGCAAAGGTGCCGCGTGGACTTCGCCAGCCCGTAGCGCTGTATGGTTCACAAGCTTGGGTGGCACGCCCTGAGTCCGCGAAGGGCGGGGTTGCCGCAGCCCACGCCCTTCGCGGACTCAGGGCGTGCCACCCAGAAACGGGTCCGTTTGAACCCTGCT
>JBGQLF010001083.1:0-4326 GCA_041499985.1 Gemmataceae bacterium | reverse complement strand
GAGGCGCTGCTGCACAGCCTGGACTGTGCGCCAGTCAGCGGGCTCCGAGTGCAAGCCGTCGACCATTTCCACCAGCTGGCCCTGGAGATGCTGCTCAACCCGCGGGTGCGGCAAGCCTTCGACCTGGACCGCGAACCGACCCGACTGCGCGACACCTATGGCGACCACATCGCCGGCCAGAGCATGCTGCTAGCCCGGCGCCTGGTCGAGGCGGGCGTCCCGGTCGTGACCGTGATCTGTGCCGCGGGCGACCTCAATGGCGCCGTCGGCGATCACTGGGACACCCACGGCGATAACTTCAATCGCCTCAAGGACCGGCTGCTGCCCCCTTTCGACCGCGGCATTTCGGCCTTGCTGGAGGACCTGTGCCAGCGTGGCTGCCTGGAGGAGACGCTGGTGGTCGTGCTGGGGGACTTCGGCCGAACGCCGAAGATCAACCGCAACGCGGGGCGAGACCATTACCCCTACGTTTACTCCGTTCTGCTGGCTGGCGGCGGCATCTGCGGCGGCCAGGTGTACGGTAGCTCGGACCGCCAGGGGGCGTTCCCGGCCACTTCCCCGTGCGGCCCCAACGACCTGCACGCAACCGTCTTTCAGGCCCTGGATATCCCGCCCGATGCTGTTCTCCACGACCGCCTCGGCCGCCTTCACCCCTTGACCGACGGCCGCCCGTTGCCCCTGTTCGGCTAACCGCTGTCTCATGCCCGGGTACAGGGCTGGCGTTCCCGCGCCGGTACCGGAGCCTGTCCAGCCGATCCCGATAGTCTGATCTCCTCTCCCTCACAGACCCTGGACAGAATGGACACAACGAACGAAATCACCATCGCCGGGTCGTCCTGTACGTCGTGTCCACTGTGTCTCTACCTACAGCAATCAGCGAGATCTGTACCCTAAGCTTGGTATTGACCCTGGTGTGGTTGGCCGTCTGCCTACCCGCGCAAGAGAACGAACGAGAAGAAGTCCCGATCAACTGGGCCCGTTGTGCACGTTAAGGCCCCTTTTCGTGAACATCGTCTCATAAGAAGGCGGCTCGGACGGACGAGCGAGGGCGGTTCTCGCGGCTCCGATGGGAGTACATCGTCCTGGCGGGAAACTTCGTTGCCTGGTCAGAGTCGCACTGTCCGGGGCGGCGCGGCCGATAACGGCGGATATGTTTAATTACTCGGAAGACCGGCTGCAACAGCTTATTAGGCGGCCTCCCACGGGCGGCGTGCTAGCCGGTCCTCTCGGGCGGGGCCGGCGACCAGGCGCATCACCGCGTGCCCTAGGACCCCCAAGAGGACGTAGGTCGCGGAGATAGCCAGGACGGGTGCGACCCCCGGCGCGTAGGCGCCCCACTCCGGGAACCGCTCCATGTACTGGTAGTCCCGCACCGGGCCGAGGACCGCGGCGACAACTACGACCACGGCCAGCCCGCGCCAGCCGAACCGCCGGGCGATCCGCCAGGTGATGAGGAAGATGAACGCACACAGGGCGAAGCCGATCAGCATGAGCGCCAGGAAGTACGGCTCCCAGGTGATCGCCATGTGCCACCACCCCACCTCCTCACCGAGGGCGATGATGCCCAGGGCCACCACACCGACGGCTACCCCGCCAGCCAATGCACCCGCGATACGCCGTGCCGTCGCGCGCGTGAGGACGGCGACGACGACCAAGACGACCAGGTACAGGCAGTTAAACAGGTAGATCTGCTGCGTGGTCATGCACTCCCCCACTTCGCCTACCTTTGAAGTAGGCTGGAACAGTCTCTCACGACGGGTCTGTCCGCCTAGCCCATGACGCACCAACCAGGCAGCCGCATCGAACACGGCTCGGGACGAGAGGTTCGGGCACAACCGCCGCACCCCTCGTCTTTGTGTTCGGCTGCATCGGCGGTCGGCCCAACACGGCTAGGAAACGCGGCCCCGGAAAGGTCGCTGGATAGTCCCGCGCCTGAGAAGCCCGGTCAACAGAGAACTGGCCAAACATTCCGTTTGCCTGTTTAGACCCGCTTGCGGGGTTGTTCTCTGTACGGCGGCTCTAGATGCCGTGAGCGGGTGCGAACGTCGGCTAAAAATACTTATGTACGATTATCCGACCGTGTGCGCGTCACCCCCGAAGGAGCCGCAGTGCAATTGCCGGCTGCTGGTTGGCCGGTGCGAGTATGGCAGATGCAGCAGCGGGTTTAGTCACGAGCTTCTGCTGACGCAGCAGGGCCGCGCCCAAGTGACTCTGGACGTTGACAGGTCAGGACATCCCGGCTTGTTTACTCCAGGGATTTCCCACCGCTTGCGCGATACGAATAAACTTACATCACCTAAGTTCCGAGCAACCCTGAGACCAGGAGGGAACACTGCCATGAACTACGACGCCCTCGTGATCGGTTCCGGCCAAGCCGGGAATCCGCTCTGTCATCAGCTGGCCGACCGCGGCTGGCTGGTGGCGTTGATTGAGAAAGAGCATCTGGGCGGCACGTGCATCAACACCGGCTGCACGCCGACCAAAACGATGATCATGTGCGCCCAGGTTGCCCACTACGCTCGCAATGCTAGGAAGTGGGGCGTGGCACCCGGCGACGGGAGTGTTGATCTCCGGAAAGTCGTGGAGCTCAAGAACAAGATCGTGACCAGCTTTCGCAGCGGCCTGGAACGGAAAGTGGAACAGCGGAAAGAGAAGCTCCACCTCTATCGTGGGCACGCGCGGTTCGTCGGACCGCACCAGGTGAGCGTCGGGGACAAGGTCCTCGAAGGCGATCGGATCTTCATCAACACGGGCACGCGTTCCCACATCCCGCCCATCGACAGACTCGAGCAGGTCGGTTACCTCACGAACGCGACGGTCCTGGAGCTGACCGCGGTACCGGAGCACCTGCTGGTGCTGGGCGGCGGCTACATTGGGCTGGAGTTCGGCCAGATGTTTCGTCGCTTTGGTAGCCAGGTGACGGTCGTGCACACCGGCGACCGCCTGCTCAATCGGGAGGACGCCGATGTGGCCACGGAGCTCCAGAAGGCACTCGAAGCAGAAGGGATGCGTTTCGTGCTCACGGCGCACACGACCAGCGTGCAGAAGCACAACGGGCAGATTTCTTTGACGGTACGAACCGCAAACGGCGCCCAGACCGACACCCTGACCGGCTCACACCTGCTCGTGGCCACCGGCCGGCGACCGAACACGGCGGACCTCGGCCTGGACAAAGCAGGGGTGCAAACCGACGCGCACGGCTTCATCAAGGTGAACAATCGCCTGGAGACAAACGTGCCGGGTATTTGGGCGCTGGGCGACGTGAAGGGCGGCCCGGCGTTCACTCATATCTCGTACAACGACTTCCAGATCGTGTACGCGAACCTAATCGAAGGCAAGAACCTCACGACGGACAACCGGTCAGTGCCGTACGCCGTCTTCACCGACCCGCAGCTGGCCCGCGTAGGCCTGACCGAGGAGCAGGCGCGCGCTCTGGGTCGGCGACTGAAGATCAACAAGATCCCGATGACCTGGGTGGCGCGCGCCATCGAGCGCGACGAGACCGCCGGCCTGATGAAGATCGTTGTGGACGCCGAGACCGACCGGGCGCTCGGCGCCACGATCCTGTCGACCGAAGGCGGCGAACTGATCCACATCATCCACACGCTGATGATGGCCGGTGCCCCGTACACGCTGCTCAAGGGAGCCATCTACATCCACCCGACGCTGGCCGAGGGATTGTGGACGCTCATGGAGTACGTGAAACCAGTGGAGTAGCCCTCTCATGCCGCTCGGTTCCGGAGAGCGCCCGCTGGAAGCGATAACGAGATACGGGACACATCAACCAGGCCAGCGCAAAAAAGCTGCTCCCAAGAGATGGCACCGCAGCTAACCGCCCAAGGCTGCCAGCACGATGTCGCTACTATGGATGCGATAGTTGTCCAGGATCTCAACTGCCCTGTGTTGCCCGCACGCGAATGTGGATCCGCCGCGACGCCACCTCGCCGTCTTCCTTCTTCCGCACGAAGTAGAGCTCCGTGGTGCGGATGTCGCTGTGCCCGGCAAATTTCCGCACCTCGTGCCTTTGGCCCCGTTGCGGATGGCATCGTTGATAGCGGTCTTGCGCAGCGAGTGGGCGCCGATGCCGCACTGCCCAACCGATTGGGCTCGATGCCCGCCGCCTGGCAGTGTTTCTTCGCTAGCCACCGAGAGACAGAACAGATATGCCAGGGTAGCACCCTCTGCGATCCCAGCAGTTTGTTGACGTTAAGGCCGCTTTTCGTGAACATTCCACCCCCTGGTGATCGGCCTTGGCAGAGCCGTCCGGCTAGCGGACCATGGCCCGGCTCGCCTGGTTCCGTGCCGCTGGGTTCGGATGCTACCGCT
>JBGQLF010001082.1:0-4343 GCA_041499985.1 Gemmataceae bacterium | reverse complement strand
GGCCGCGATCATCAGCCGCCTGAAGATCATGGCTCGCTTGAATATTGCCGAAAAGCGTTTGCCGCAGGACGGTCGCATCAAGCTCAAAGTACTGGGCCGCGAGGTCGACGTCCGCGTCTCGATCATTCCGATGATCTGGGGCGAAGGCATCGTCATGCGTCTGCTCGACAAGGGCCGCATGGTCTTCAACCTCGCCAACGTCGGCATGCTGGAGGATACCTACAAGATATTCCGCAAGCTGATCGACCTGCCCCACGGTATCATCCTGGTGACCGGGCCGACCGGGTCGGGCAAATCGACCACGCTCTACAGTGCCCTCAACGAGATCAAGGAAGAGACACTCAAAATCATCACCGTCGAGGATCCTGTCGAGTATCAGCAACCGGGGATCAGCCAGATTCAGGTGCACAGCAAGATCGGCCTAACCTTTGCCGCCAGCCTGCGCAGCATTCTGCGTCATGACCCCGACGTGATCCTCATCGGCGAAATGCGCGATATGGAGACGGCCGAGAGCGCCATCCAGGCGTCGCTGACAGGCCACCTGGTGTTCAGCACGCTGCACACCAACGATGCGCCCAGCGCCTTCACACGCTTGATCGATATGGGTGTCGAGCCATTCCTGGTGGGCAGCACGGTGGAAGGCGTGATGGCCCAACGGCTGGTGCGGACCATCTGTCCGGACTGCAAGATCGAGTACGAACCGGAGCCGCACGAGGTGCCGTCGGATTATCCAGGCGCCGGCGGCCCGTTGAAGCTGTGGAAGGGTACCGGCTGCCGGTCGTGCCGGCAGACCGGCTTCCGCGGCCGCAGTGGTATCTATGAGCTGATGGTGACCGGCGATACGATCCGCGAGATGTGTGTGCAGCGCATCAGTTCGTTGACCATCCGCAACCAGGCGCTCAAGGAGGGAATGCTCACGTTGCGGCAGGACGGCTGGCGCAAGGTGCAGCAAGGGAAAACCACGATCGACGAAGTCGCACGCGTGACAGCCGGAGATATTTCCTAACGATGAATGATGAACGATGAATGATGAATGAAAGAAGTCTTCCGTTCATCGTTCCTCATTCATCGTTCATCATTTCGGAGGTAAGTCTGTGCCAGAGTTCACCTACGAAGCGATGGCTGGTTCCGGGCAGCGCAGCCAGGGCACCTTATCGGCCAACAACGAGCGCGAAATCATGGCGATGCTCGACGCGCGCGGTCTGTTCCCCGTCCGCATTGCCGTGGTCAAGGGCAGCGGCGGTAGTGCTGGCGGCCATCGCTGGGGCCGGAAAATCCGTGGCCGCTACATGGCTCCCTTCTATTCGCAGCTCGCCGACCTGCTTCGCTCGGGCGTGCCGCTGTTGCGTAGCCTCGATATCCTGGAGCGCCAAAGCTCGCAACCGGCTCTGTCGGAGATGATCCGCGAGGTGCGGGCTCGCGTGGCCGACGGGACCAGCCTGGCCGAGGCGATGGCCCAGCACCCCCGCGCGTTCAACGAGCTGGCCGTCAGCATGGTCCGCGCCGGCCAGGAAGGTGGCTTCCTGGAAGACGTCCTCAAGCGCATCGCCGACTTTACGGAGCACCAGGAAGACCTCAAGGGCAAGGTCATTGGCGCCCTGGCCTATCCCGTCTTTCTCGCTGGCGTCGGGTTCATCGTGCTCAACTTGCTGATAATCTTCCTCGTGCCGCGCTTCGAGCCGATCTTCAAGAAGCTCGAAGAAAAAGGAGAACTGCCCGCCCTGACCCAGTTCATCATGGAGCTGAGCCACAACATGCAACGCAATGGGATTTGGTTCGTGGTCGGCACCGTGGCGGCAGTATGGGTCTTTCGCCGTTGGGCGGCGTCGGAGTCGGGCCGGCTCCTGATCGACGGCTGGCGCCTGCGCGTCCCGGGAGCGGGAACCATTTTCTTGAACCTGGCCCTGGCTCGCTTCACGCGCATTCTCGGGACGCTGTTGCACAACGGCATCCCCATTTTACAAGCCCTGAAGATTTCGAAGGATTCGACCGGCAACCGGGTGTTGACGATGGCGATCGACAAGTCGGCCGAGAACATCAAGGCCGGCGATTCCTTGGCCAAACCGCTGGCGGCGTGCCGCTACTTCCCGCGCGACGTGGTCGAGATGGTGTCGGTCGGTGAGGAGAGCAACAGCCTGGAGACCGTCCTGGTGGATATCGCCGAGGGCCTGGAAAAGCGCACGGCCCGGCAACTGGACCTGTTTGTGCGTCTGCTGGAACCGATGATGTTGTTGGTGATGGCCGCCGTCACCTTGGTGGTGGTCGCCGGCTTGTTGCTGCCGGTGTTCAAGATGAGCAGCGCGGTGCAATAGGGGTGAGTGGTGACAGGGTTTTTGGGAATTTTTCTTGTGCATCCCCCATTCATGGTTTCTTAATGGGGACCGTGGTACAATCGAGGCCCCACAAGAAAACAAGGAGACTCCTTTTTTGCGAGGTAAACGGCCATGATTCTTCGACGGGATAAACACGCCGTGGTGCGGGGTGGTTTCACCCTGATGGAACTGATGGTGGTGGTGGCCATCATCGTGGTGCTGGCCGGTGTGGCCGTGCCCCTGTACATGGGCCGCCTGGAAGACGCCAAGAAAGACCGGGCCAAGGTGGACGTCAAGACCATCGCGCAGCAATGCGAGGTCTATCGGATCAAGTACGGCGATTTCCCGGCGGGCCTGGCCATGTTGGCGCAGCCGACACCGGATGGAGGTATCGCCTTCATGGAACCGAGCTCGCTGATCGATCCCTGGGGCCACGAATACCAGTACCAGGCCCAAGGGCAGCACAATGCCCAGTACGGCAGGCCGGACGTCTGGTCCATGGGGCCCACGCCGGATGGCGCACATGTAATTGGCAACTGGTCGGCGCTTTTCGGAGGAGCCGGCGGTCAATGACCAACTGTTTCCAAAAGGGGACGGGACCTCTACAATCGCCGGTCCAGTCCTCTTTTGGAGACAATTCCGGCATGGTTCCGAATCGGGCCGATTCAGGTAACACGTGGTAGGCCCCGCGAGCCGAGCGGGGCCGGTCCGGCTCGGCTCGCCGGACCTACTTCTTGTCACCCGCTTTTGAACCAGGCCACAATTCCCAAGCCGTGGAGGGGCCTACGTGCGAGCCTGCAAGCATGCGAACAACCGCGCGGGAGACCTGGGGCGCATGCGAGAGGACGCCGGAGCAACTACTCCGGCGTCCTCCCGTGTGCGGGCCTGCCGGTGCGCGCGGCGGGGGTACACGCTGTTTGAGATGGTGCTCGTTCTGGCCGTGTTGGTCATACTCGCGGCCGTCGCCGTTCCCTCCCTGGAGGCGATGTACGGTAACTTCCGCTTGTCGGCCGCAGCCGACATGGTGCGGGCGAACTGGGCCGCGGCTCGGGCTCATGCCGTGGAGGAAGGTCGGCCGTATCGGTTCGCCGTGGTGCCCAACCACGGCAATTTTCGCGTCGCTCCCGACAGCGCCAACTTCTGGTCCGGGGGAGACGTTCCGGCGTCGAGCGGAGGCCCGGATGCGCCGTTGGTGCTCGAGGATGTCCTGCCCAAGGGCGTCCGCTTCACGACACCGGATGCGCTCCAAAGCGGTACCGTGGATCAGAGCGGCGACAGCGCTCTCCCTACGGGGAGTGTCGATTCCAGTCAGTGGTCGCGCACCGTGACGTTCCTTCCGGACGGCACGTCGCTCGAAGATGTCGAGATGGGGTTCCATACCCGTGGAGGCCAGCCGCTGATTTTGAGGTTACGCGCTCTGACCGGCGTGGTAACGCTGAAGTCCTCTGCTCAAAGGTGAGCCGATGATCGTCTTGCTCTCACGGCTGGAAAAGGGGACAGGGACCTTTTCCGCCTCGCAACTGGGCGGAAAAGGTCCCTGTCCCCTTTTCCTACGGCGACGCGGGCTGTCTCTGCTCGAGGTCTTGGTTGCTTTGTCGATTTTCCTGTTCGCGCTGATCGTCATCGGCCGGCTCGTCACCATTGGCGGTGACCGCGCGCTGGATGTGCAGCAGCGCGGGCAGGCCGCCCAGCTGTGCCAGTCGAAGCTGGCCGAAGTGATCGCCGGTGTCGTGCCCCTAAGCTCGCAGGGCGATGCGCCCTTCGATGAGGATCCCACCTGGTTCTGGTCGTTGGACGCGGAGCAAGCGACCATTGCGGGACTGTGGAACGTGACCGTGCGGGTCAATCGGACCCAGTCCAATGGTTCGCGGGTCGAGTCGACGATGCAGCAGATGGTCCTGGATCCGACGCTGCGCGGCAGCACACTGGATGCCGCCGCGGCGGCTACGGCGGCGGCTGCGGCCAGTGCAAGTAGTTCCTCCAGCAGTGGGTCCACCACGGCAGGAACCACATCGAGCGCGGGCAACACGG
>JBGQLF010001081.1:0-4346 GCA_041499985.1 Gemmataceae bacterium | reverse complement strand
AGGGCCGGCAGAAACGTGCCGTTGCCGTTGCCCAGGAGCAAACTCACAGCGCCGCCAAGAGCATTCGCCGTCACCAGGTCGAGCTTGCCGTCGCCATTGAAGTCGCCCACCGTTACGGCCGCGGTACCCAGACCGGCACTGAGGTTGACCGCCGGCTGAAACGTGCCGTTACCATTGCCCAAAAGCACGCTCACGCTGTTGCCCAGGGTATTCGCCGTCACCAGGTCCAGCTTGCCGTCGCCGTTGAAGTCGCCCACCGCCACCGCGGCTGGCCCGGCGCCGGTCGCGAAACGGACAGGAGCCTGGAAGGTACCGTCGCCGTTGCCGAGCAAAACGCTGACGTTGTTGCCCAGGCTGTTGGCCGTTACCAGGTCCAGTTTGCCGTCGCCATTGAAATCGCCCGCCGCTACGGCCGCCGGTGCCAGGCCGGCGGCAAAAGTGAGGGCCGGCTGGAAAGTGCCATTGCCGTTGCCGAGCAAGACGCTGACGCTGTTGCCCAGGCTGTTGGCCGTCACCAGGTCGAGCTTGCCATCGCCGTTGAAATCACCCGCGGCCACAAACGTTGGT
Source organism: Gemmataceae bacterium (assembly GCA_041499985.1). Taxonomy (GTDB): domain Bacteria; phylum Planctomycetota; class Planctomycetia; order Gemmatales; family Gemmataceae; genus JBGQLF01. The sequence continues at coordinate 3,779 of JBGQLF010001081.1, read as the reverse complement.
CCAAGGCCAACGCTGAAGCTGCCCACGAGCTGGAAGGTGCCGTCGCCGTTCCCGCGCAACAGGCTCACACTGTTGCCTAGGCTGTTGGCGGTCATGATGTCCAGTTTGCCGTCGCCCTCGAAATCGCCGATGGTTACCGCTTTGGGTGCTGGGCCCACACCGTAGTGGACCGCGGTCTGAAAAGTCCCATTGCCGTTACCCAGGAGGACGCTGACGTCGTTGGCCCCCGTGTTGGCCAGGACCAGATCCGCATGGCCGTCGCCATTCAGGTCGCCGCTGGCCACGGAACTCGGATGGATGCCGGCGCTGAGATTCAAGGCGGCGGCGAAGTTGCCGAAACTCAAGGCAGGGGGGGAGACGCTGAACAGTGTGCGGTCTTCCAGTACTTCCACACCAGGCCGGCAGAAGATCCCTTGATCCCCCTCGCTCCGGCGCTGCCGCCGGTCACGCCGGATCCGCCAACGCCAGCGGCGTGACCACACGAGGACCAAATTCCAACTCCTTTGTCACAAACGGCCAAAGCCGATGCGTTCGCGCTCCCCATGCCGCTGGGGATCCCGGTCAGGTTCTAAACTACCCGTTTCCAGGTGGCACGCCCTGAGTCCGCGAAGGGCGCGTCTGCCGTAGCCGCACGCCCTTCGCAGACTCAGGGCATGCCACCCACGGTCAAAGCCAGACGGGAAACTGTACTGCAAGAACCAGGAGCGCCGGGCTCCTCACTCACGAGCATAGCATTTTTGCGGGGGCGCGCTGCCCGGGAGTCCGGCCCCACTCAGCCTCGGCCCTGCTCACGCCCAGGGCGGTCTTGACCTATGCTTCAACGGTTCTTGGTTCACCATCGCCTGGGGGTTGCCCATGCCGCTTCTAACCTGTCCACACGGCCATCAGTGGGAGGGAACCCCCTGGGATCCCGCTTCTTCAGGCGAACCCGCCAGCGCCTGTCCGATCTGCGGTGGCACGGCGGAAACACTGGTTTGCATCCCCGCCCGAGCGGCAAGCGCGTTACCTCCGAAGCGCTCCGAGGCGACCACGCGGGTGAGCATGCACGACGAGACGCTGGCTCCGGGCTCGAGCCCTGCCCGTCCGCAAGACTCCCCGCTGAATCCCACAGGCCCTTCGGAGGCAGGGGGAGCCAGGAACGAACAAGAGCCGCAGCGCCTCTCCGAAATACAGACTATAAAGACCAGCGAAATCCACGCGGACACCCTTCTGCCATCGCTACCGACGTCGACGGCCCCCACCGTGCCGGACAAGGCTGCGGACCGCACGACGCCAGCCGGACCGGGGAGCGCATTCACGCCGACCGTGGATATCTCGGCTCAGACCGTCGCCCCACCGCTGGTCAACCCCTCGGTACCCTCCGAGGCCTGGGCCCCCACGGTACCGATGCGGTCGAGCGAAACGGCCGCCGACACCCGTCAAACCTTTGGTGGCTACGAGCTGCTCGGCATCTTGGGCCGCGGCGGCATGGGAGTCGTGTACAAGGCCCGGCAAGTTCGGCTCAATCGCCTGGTCGCTTTGAAAATGATCCTGGGTGGGGCGCACGCCGGGCCGGAAGAATTGGCCCGTTTCCGCCTGGAAGCCGAAGCCGTGGCCCGCCTTCAGCATCCCAACATCGTGCAGATCTACGAGGTGGGCGAGCAAGATGGCCGGCCGTTTTTCTCGCTGGAATTCGTCAACGGCGGCAGCCTGGACAAGAAGCTCCAGGGGACGCCGCAGCCGGGACGCCTGGCCGCTGAACTCATGGCGCAACTGGCCCGAGCCATGCACGCCGCTCACCAGCGCGGCGTCGTCCATCGGGACTTGAAGCCGGCGAACATTCTCCTGCAAACCAGACAAGGAGACAAGGAGACAAGGAGACAAGGAGACAAGGAGACCGAGCGAGGAGGAGACCACGCCGCCATCTCCTTGTCTGATGCCGTTCCGAAGATTACCGACTTCGGCCTGGCCAAGCAAATGGACGACGCCCACGGCCAAACCCAAAGCGGCTCCGTCATGGGCACGCCCAGCTACATGGCCCCCGAGCAGGCCGCGGGCAAGACCAAGGAGATCGGACCGGCCGCGGATATTTACGCCCTGGGCGCGATCCTGTACGACTTGCTCACCGGTCGGCCACCCTTCCGCGGCGAAACGGTTCTGGATACGCTCCAGCAGGTCCAGTCGGACGAGCCGTTGCCACCGATCCGGCTCCAGCCGAAGGTGCCGCGCGACCTGGAAACCATCTGCCTGACCTGTTTGCAAAAGGACCCGCACAAACGCTACGCCAGCGCCCAAGCCTTGGCCGACGACTTGCAGTGTTTTCTGGAAGAGAAACCAATCCGAGCCCGGCCGACGGCAGCATGGGAACGAGCTCTCAAATGGACGCGGCGTCACCCGGCCAGCGCGGCGTTGATCCTCGTCAGCGCCCTGTCGGTGTTGAGCCTGACGGCGGGTGGCCTGGTCGTGGCTGAGCAGCAGCGCCGGCGGGCCGAGGACGCCCTCTCCTTGCAGCAGCTCGCGGAGGAGGAGCGGCAGCGGGCACTCCAGCAGGAGGCGCTGGCCAACACCCGCCGCATCGAAGCCGAGCAGCAGCGCCGCCGGGCCGAGGACAATTTCCGGCGGGCGCGGGCAGCGGTCGATCAGATGTTGACCGAGGTGGGACAGCAACATCTGGCCCATGAGCCACGTATGGAAAAGGTGCGCCGCGAGCTGTTGCGCAAGGCTCTGGTGTTTTACGAGCGCTTCCTCCAGGAGAAAGGCACCGATCCGACGGTGCGTTGGGAAACAGCCCGTGCTCACCAACGAGTCGGCGATATCCACGAAATGCTGGGCGAGCATGAGCCGGCAGAGAAAGCGTACCGCTCGGCCTTGCCCATCTTTACGGAGCTGGCCACCGCTTTTCCCGACCATCCCGATTACCAGCGCGACCAAGCGGCGTGCCACAACAACCTGGGCATGCTGCTGCAACAGACCGGCCGGGCCGCCGAAGCCGAGCAAGCGTATCGCCAGGCCCTGGAAGTGCGCCAGCACTTGGCGGCGCGAGCCCCGCAGGAGCCTGAGTCCCGCCAGGAGCTGGCGGCGAGCAGCAATAACCTCGGCATTCTGCTGGGCGCCAACGGCCGCTTTGCCGATGCCGAGCCGCTCCTCCGCCAGGCTCTGAAACTCCAGCAGGAGTTGGCCGCGGAAGCCGCCGAAACGCCGGCTTACCGGCAGGAGCTGGCACGCAGCGGCAACAACCTGGGCACATTCTTGGCTGCCACGGGTCACCTCGATGAGGCGGAGCAGGCGTTCGGCCTGGCGCGCGATCAGTTCCAGCAGCTAGCAACGAAATGGCCGGATGTGCCGGACTATCGGCAAGAGCTGGCGGTCAGTCACAACCACCTGGGCAACCTATGGCGCGACCGCAAGCCCCGTGAGGCGGAGAAAGACTATCGTCGAGCACTGGATTTGCGCAGCCAGCTCACGGCCGATTTTCCGACCATGCCGATCTACCGGCAGGAATTGGCGACGAGCGCGAACAACCTCGGCATTTTGTTGCAAGCGGCCGGCCGGCGCCCTGAGGCGGAGAAGGCCTATCGCCAGGCCCTGGCGATCAAGGAGAAGCTGGCTCTTGATTTCCCGCGCGTGCCCGATTATCGGCGTGATTTGGCGAACAGCTACAACAACCGTGGCTTGTTGCTCCAGACGCACAACCAGCTTGCAGGCGCGGAGGAGGCGTACCGCCAGGCCGTGGATCTCTATACCAAGCTGGCCGCCGACTTTCCCAATCGGCCCGATCACCAACAGGAGCTGGCGCGCGT
>JBGQLF010001080.1:0-4348 GCA_041499985.1 Gemmataceae bacterium | reverse complement strand
GTGGAAAAACGGTGGGCGCCAGCTGCGCCGGCGTGCCGGCAGACCGTGCTGGAGGTTCGGCCGGTCCGACGCCAACAGGGAGCGGCCTATTATCTATATGAGAGGTCGCTCATAACGCACGGTGCGCAATCCGGGCTAGGGACGCGACGTGATACCGCGCCGCCAGGAAGGGGAACTGCTCGCGCAACAAACGCTGATAATGACGAACCGCCTCGCTCATGGGCCGCCGCCCTCCCTTTGATATCGACTAGTGCCAGATTACCAGAAGCCGAATGGCGACGCTACGGCCAGGGCGGCTGGCAGGCGCAGAACAACAAGTCGCTGAACGGCCTGTGGCTGCGCGTGCCCCAGGTCACGGTTGAGGACGGCTGCCTGTTCCAGATCGGCGAGCAGCGATTGCGGTTGAAAATCGGAGGCTGAGGAATACCCGCGACTACGACGGCTTCACGAGAGGAGCGCTTCGCGGAACGCCGCCAGGTCGGGGCACTGACCGGTACAGCCGGCCCTGCGAGGATTCTTTGCGTCAACTCTCATCCTGGGGTTCACGTCGCGGTCAACGCCGCGCGGAACTCTTCCAAGCTAACCTCGCTCAGCGCCTGATCGAACAAGTGTTCAAGAACTTCCAGATCGTCCAACGCCTTGACAGCGGGGGTCAATTCCGTGGCCTCGTCGTCGCCGAAGCGGCTGCGGAGGAGCTTCAGCAGGTGCGCCTGCGCCTGCTCCACCTGCGCCTCGCGACGGAACTTGCGCACCAGCTTGGATTCCTTCATCGTACGGCTCCCGATGATGCGCTCGACGTCCAGGCGGGGGTAAGCGAGTCCCCCGAAGAGGCCGAGCAAGAACAACTGATCGTCCCGTTTACTCGCTTCGGCGACCGTCCGTTCGATCACCTCCGCCGCGTGCCGGATCGCCTCCGGCGGCGTTCGCCCGTGCCGGCACAACGGATAGAGGGCCATCAGTCCCGGCACTTGCTCCCACCAGCTCTCCGGCTCCAACTTCCACAAGCACACCTCACGGAACCACAGCTGCTGGGTGGGAGCGCCACCGGCTTCCAGCCGCAATTCACCGCCCTGCGAGCGAAAGCCGCGGGGCAGCAGGACGAACGCCAGGCAGACGGTGGGCAGGCGCAAGCGCTGGGACAGCAGTCCCGATTTCGCCAGCAGGTCCCAGGGCGCGTGCCGGTCCCAGCGCGTGTAGAACTCGAAATAGGCGATAAACCGTTCCCGCCCTCGGCTCGCCCGGAAGGCGCGATCCGCCAGCAATTCGGTCGTCGCCGGGAGCGTGCTCTCCACCGGCCTCATTCGTTGACACGCCAGGCCCGCGACACGCGCCAACTCCCGGGCGTACGTGTCGGTGATCTGCTTGATGCCGTGATCGAACTCGGCCATCCGTTGCCCCTCGGTTCTTCTGGAGCGTCCGGCCTACGGGCGCCGTGCCGCAGCCACGATCTCAGCAAACGTGTCCATGAAACGGCCTCCGAGCGGGGCCTTGTTGCACCCGCGGGTGTCGATGCACCCTGGGGTCATTAGACTGCCGGGCCGCAAACGAGTCGAGAGCGAATCATGTTTTCGTGAAATGTCCGGCCGCCGTTCGGCCTTCCTCTTAGGATGGCTGAAGCGCGAACTACACGGCCGCCCCACCCGGAAGGAATCTCATGCGCCTGCGAATTATCGCCCCCAACGGGACCACGTCGGAACTCGTCGTCACTGCCGCCATCGTCCGCGTCGGCCGCGACCCGGCTTGCGAGGTCCATTTCGACGCCGCCGTGTATCCCAAGGTGTCCGCCGAGCACGCGCAGATCGAGCGGACGGCGGGCGGCCTCGTCCTGACCCACCTGAGCCGCAGTAACAAGACGCTTCTCAACGAGACGCCGGTCGAGGGCTCGGTCCCGCTGAAGGCCGGCGACCGCATCCACCTGGGCTTCAGCGGACCGATGGTCGAGGTCGTCTCCGCCCAGGCCCTGGCCTCGGCATCAGTCCCCAAGGTCGAGCCCGCCGACGATTACGCGAAAACGCAGCAGGCCGCCCCGCAGCACCTGGCCTTGCTCCGCGGCAGCCTGGGTGCCAGGCGGATGGAGGTCGGATAGTGAACGGGAATTAGCCGCTAATCCCTGATCCCAGTTTCCAGCGCGCACGCCACGAGCAGCAGCGCTCGCCCCGCGGACGCGCGCTCCCGTGGCCTCGAGGCTGGACAGGCCGCAATCGCCAATCAGCTCGTTTTTCTTGAAGTCAGAACCACTTTCGTAGAAAGCACTTGGGAAAGAATGACCAATTTGTGTGGTACCGACCCGCAAACCCTTGGCATTGCACTTGCTCTTCGCTACTCCACCCGAGGAACAAACGGTGTCCCTCAGTTACCTACCACCTCTATTTTCGAGGATGCCATGACCACGACGTATTGCCAAGAGCCCGCGATCCGGACTTCCCAGCAGCCCGAGCGCCACACCTTTTCGACGACCTTCCCCAACAGCAATCGGGGCGGGCAGCCCAGCGCTACCCCTCCCGCGATCGGGATGAGTCGCACAACGAACCGCTTCCTGGAGGTCCTGTTGCGTTCCCTATCGGCGTGGACGGTCTAATCCGCTCGGGCCCTAGGGATAAGACTATTACGATACTCTGTGCTATCTTGAACTTGAACGATGGAGAAAATGCCAGGAAGCGGTGCCTCATTGAGCTGCTGCGGGCCCTGTCCACCTGGCCCGCCTAGGAAAACCTGATCGAATCCGACGGAACGTGACAGCCAGGATGTAATTGAGACTCTGAACAGAACCGGCAGATTCTTCCCGAACCATCACAACACGACCGCGGAACGGTGTTTTAGATCGGCTCCCGGGCCTGGTTTCGCCTCGTTCCCAAACTCCTGTTTGGGAACGTCAGCGGCACGCACGGCAGCCGGCAGGAGGGTAGCATGCTCGGCCCGAGCAACTTGTGGGTGAACGTCACCCCGGCGAAGCCAGTCCAGGAACCGCTCCCGCCACGATGTTCCGACGCCAGGGACCGAGTGGACGAGCGGCAGGAGAAGCAGGTAGCCGGGGAAGAGCGCGAACTGTTCCTCATCGTTCTCCTTCGGGCCCTGTCGGCGTGGCACACCTGAACGATTGGGGTCCCTTTGGACCGCCCTGCGGCGGATCCTGAACCGGAGAGAATGACCATGAACACCATCAACGGCGGCACCGGGACCGTCCGGGACGCCATGACAGCCCAACCCTGGAGCACCTCGATGAAGAACAGTGCCCGTGGCGAACAGATCGAGATCCTACTGGTCGAGGACAGCCCCGACGATGCCGACCTGACCGTGGACGCACTCCGGGCCGGTCGGGTTCGTAACCGCGTCACGGTGGTGGAAGACGGCGTGGAAGCCATGGCCTACCTGCGCCAGCAGGGGGACTACGCCGACGCGAGCCGGCCGGACTTGATCCTCCTCGACCTGAACTTGCCGCGCAAGAATGGCCGCGAAGTGCTAGCCGAGGTCAAGCAGGACCCCGACCTGCGGCGCATCCCCGTCGTCATCATGACCAGCTCCGACGACGAGAAGGACATCCTCGCTGCCTATAACCTGTACGTGAACTGCTACGTGACCAAGCCGGTCGATCTGGACCAGTTCATCGGCGTGGTCAAGTCGATCGAGCACTTCTGGTTCAGTATCGTGAAGCTGCCAGCGGCTTGAGCGAGCGCTCAGGAATCGCGTGACGCGGGCACGGCGTGCAGGGTGAAGGAAAACATGCTCCCCTGATCCAGCCCGTTCGAAGAGGCCCAGATCCGGCCGCCGTGGCGCTCCACGATCTTCTCGCAGGTCGCCAGCCCGAGGCCGTTGCCTGGGTACCGGGAGATGCTGTGGAGGCGCTCGCCCAGCCCGAAGATCCGCTTCAGGTATTGCGGCTCGATGCCGATGCCATTATCCGTGACCGCAAGCATCCAGCTATCCGCCTGGCGTCGGGCGCTGACATGGATCCGCGGCGGCCGATCCGCGCGGAACTTGAGGGCGTTGCCGATCAGGTTCTGGAACAGCTGCACCAGTTGCGTAGGGTCGGCCAGCACGCGGGGCAGTTCGTCCGCGGTGACCGCCGCGCCGCTCTCCTCGACGGCGGCCTGCAAGTTGGCACAAGCCGCGGCCAGGGCCGCCGCACAAGCGGTGGGCGCCGGCTCCTTGCCCTGAGTGCGGACGCGCGAATAGGCCAGCAGGTCGTCGATCAGGATACGCATCCGGTCTGCGGCGTTGATGCTGCGGGTGATGAAGTCGTCCGCCTGCGAGTCGAGTTGTCCCTGGCAGCGCTCGGCCAGTTTCTGCATGAAACTCTTCATTGTCCGCAGAGGCTGGCGTAGGTCGTGGGCAACCACGTAGCCGAACT
>JBGQLF010001079.1:0-4350 GCA_041499985.1 Gemmataceae bacterium | reverse complement strand
CTCTGCTTTCGCACGCTTCGTTACCTAGCGCTTGCTGGGGTCAGGGACAAGCTTGGACACTAGCTGGGATGTGGCAACGAGCCACCTCCACTCAAGCTGGAGCGACATCGCGTCGCGACTACGCCCAACAGTTATATCACCAGCCGCCCTCTGGAGAGCAACTTGTTGAACCAGCCCAGCGCTTTGCTTCGGAAACGTCTTTACAGCCAGTAGTCGCCGCCCCGCCCGATTCACGCCGCTGTTGCACCACGTCTCTCACTTGCGTTGAGCCTCCCAGTTGGAAAATCGCCGCCGGCGCGTATATATTGGCGCCGTCTCACGCCTGTAACCTTCGAGGAAGGTCATGGAACAGGTATTCGACCGTTCCGAGCTCTCCTTAGGGACACGGTAGAACTAGGGCGCGGTCGGCGAGGCTGAAACCGTAGCGGGCGAGAGCGGCAGATCGAGAACCAGGTCGCGGAGTTGGTCTGGTGTGGAACGTTGGAGAACGTCCAGGATCTCTCCGGCCAGGGCGCCGATGGCGGTAACGTGGGGGACCATGCCATGCTCGGACCTCTCCTCGGCCCGGATTTGCTGGAGTTGATCCGCGAAAAGCGCTGGGACGTTGTGCGCAACGCCCTGTCCGATTTTGATCCTTCCGACATCGCCGACATCCTGGTCGCCGTCCCGGACGAGGCCGACGTGGCCATCTTCCGCCTCCTGGGACGTGACCTCGCCGGCCGGGTGTTTTCCTACCTGCCCCTGGACCATCAGGAAAATCTGCTCCACTGCCTGACCAACGACCAGATGCGGACCGTCCTTCAAGGGATGACGCCGGATGACCAGGCCAGGTTGCTGGAGGAACTGCCCGCCCAGGTGACCCGCCGGCTCCTCGAAGTGCTCTCCCCCCAAGAACTCAAGGCGGCCCGCGACCTGCTGGGCTATCCACCGGAGACGGCCGGGCGCTACATGACGCCGCAGTATGTCGCCCTCCGCACCGAGATGACAGCGCGGGAAGCCCTGGAGCACGTCCGCCGGACCGGACGCGGTAAGGAAACCCTCAACATCCTGTACCTCGTGGACGGCAACGGCAAGCTCCTGGAAGAGCTGCGGCTCGGCTCGCTGGTGCTGGCCGATCCCGATGCCAAGGTCGCCGACCTCGAGCACCGCCCCCTGGTCGCCATCCCGGCCACGGCCGATCGCGAGGAGATTCTGCGGGCGTTCAAGAAGTACGATCGCGTGGCTCTCCCGGTCACCGACAAGGACGGCCACATGCTTGGCATCATCACGGCCGACGACGTGCTGGACGTGGCCGAGCAGGAGGCCACCGAGGACATCCAAAAGGCCGGTGGCATGGAAGCCCTCGGCGCTCCCTACCTCGACGTGGGCTACTTCCAGATGCTATGGAAGCGGGGCGGCTGGCTGTCGGTGCTGTTCCTGGGAGAGATGCTGACGACGACGGCGATGACGCATTTCGCAGATGAGATCAACCAGGCCGTGGTCCTGGCCCTGTTTCTTCCCCTCATCATCAGCAGCGGCGGCAATTCCGGCTCGCAGGCCTCCACGCTCATTGTCCGCTCGTTGGCGCTCACGGAACTGCGCTTGCACGACTGGTGGCGGGTCTTCGGCCGGGAGTTGCGCGCCGGGGTCAGCCTCGGGACCTGGCTCGGCTTCATCGGTTTCCTGCGCATCGGCGTCTGGCAGCATCTCGGCTTCTATGACTACGGGGAACATTACCTCTTGGTCGCGCTGACCGTGTGGGCGAGCCTGATCGGCGTCGTCACCTTCGGCTCCCTCGCGGGCAGCATGTTGCCCTTCGTCCTGCGGCGCCTGGGCTTTGACCCCGCCAGCAGCTCGGCCCCGTTCGTGGCTACCTTGGTGGACGTAACGGGGTTGGTGATCTACTTCGAGACCGCCATGATCATCCTTCGGGGAACCCTCATCTAATACCGCCAAGGTAAATTTTATCGGGGAAAGCAGCCCTCGACGGATTGCAAAGTTGACCCGTGCTGGACACAATGACTGGCCTGAACCGTTGGCCGCCGGATGGGTAATGGGAGTGATACGTCATGAACCACCAGCACATTTCTTGCGTACTATTCGCCAGCGCAGTGCTCGCCGTCTCGAGCGCCGAACCGGTTGCCGCGGCGGACCCGCAGCGGCTAAACCTGGTGTCCATCGTCAGCGACGATCAAGCCCGCTGGGCGGTGGGCGCCTATGGCAACAAGGAAATCCTCACGCCCAACATGGACCGGCTGGCGCGCGAGGGAGCACGCTTCCTCAACGCCTTCGTACCGACGCCGGTCTGTTCACCGAGCCGGGTGTCGTTCCTCACGGGACTGTACGGCACTCAGGTCGGCATCACGGACTGGCTGACGCCTGCGGAGACGGACGCCGGCATGGGAATCCCAGCCACGGCTACCACCTGGCCAGCGGTCTTGCAGAAGCACGGTTACACCACCGCCCTGATCGGCAAGTGGCACCTGGGCACCCAGGCACCATTCCATCCGACCAAGCACGGTTTCAATCACTTCTTCGGCGGGTTGACCGGCGGCTTCGCTCCCGTCAATCCCATCCTGGAGGTCAATAGCCAGGACAAACAACTCACCGGTCATAGCTCCAATCTGGTGACCGATGAAGCCATGCGGTTTGTCGAGGCCAACCGTAGCCGGCCGTTCGCCTTGTCGTTACATTTCCGCGAGCCGCACACGCCGTACGGCCCGATGCCACCCGAGGATGTTGCCGTCTACAAGGGGCTGGACCCGACGGTGCCGACGGCGCCCGGTGTGGACCTCGCCCAGGTAAAACGCTGGACGCGCGATTATTACGCCGCCGTCCACGCGATCGACCGGAACCTTGGACGCCTGCTGGCCAAGCTGGAGCAGTTGCAACTCGCTGACAAGACCATCGTCTTGTTCACCAGCGATCACGGCTACATGATCGGCCATCACGGGATGCGTCACAAGGGCAACGGCCACTGGATTGCCGGGGGCGTGAACGGACCCAAACGGCCGAACATGTTCGAAGAGTCGATCCGCGTGCCGCTCTTGATCCGCTGGCCTGGCGTCGTCAAACCTGGCACGGACATTGCCGAGCCGGTTTCCAACATCGATACCTTCGCCTCGGTGCTGGGCATGCTCAAGATGGCGCTGCCGGAGGGAGTCCAGCAACAGGGCGCTGACTTTTCACCGCTGTTACGCGGCCAGAAGATCCGGTGGGGCGACACGCTTTTCGGGCAATACGATTTGCATAACGGTGGGCTTGCCTACATGCGGATGATCCGCACGCCGGAGTGGAAGCTGGTGCGACACCACTTCTGCAACGGGATGGACGAGCTGTATCACCTGTCCAAAGACCCCGGCGAGACGCAGAATCTGTACGACGCCACGGGTTCTCGGAAGATCCGCGAGCAGCTCCAGGAGCGTTTGACGGCGTGGCAGCGATCGATCCACGATCCGATTCTGAACGCTTCCCGAGCGCCATCGGGCCCTTAGGCCGCGCGTACGCCCCGCATGGGAGGAATCCGCATATTCGTTGCGTTCCGCAACCGCTCTGGGTGCCCCGCAACGTATTTTGTCGGCGATGAAACGCAACGCAAGCCAGGGGGTGCTGTCCTTCGCCTCTCGACTGCGTCCCAGCGCTGCTGCCCCAAGTACACAACGGCACATAACGACCGGGCCAAAGCATCCGCAGGAACTGCCGGGCCAGGACGCATACCGAACTTGTTCGCCGGGGTGTGGCGGGCTGGCATTGTGGCTTGCGACACCGACGCGGCTGATGAGTGCGGGCGTCGAGCGGCTACGACGATTCTGCTGCCGAGTGAGTATCCCTAGGGGTCACTCCTCCGTTTGTCAAAAACTGTACGCTAAGGGGCGTCTCCACCAAGGCTGGCCCGTAGCGGTTGGGAATCGTCCTTTAGTGGCCAAGGCAATCGCATCCCTTTCCCGTCCAAAAATTAACCCTTTGTCCACTTCCCGCTTGACGCCGGAGAAACTAGCCGATAACGCCTTGTACAGGACAGCAACGCTCCCTGTTTTTTCGACACTCCTTGCTGATCCCCACCATCAACCAGCGATCTCTGAGGGCGAAGGACGCTGCTGTTGCTCGACTCTGGCAGCGTGACCCGGCCGCTCGGCTCCCTCTCCGGCCGCACGCCAGGAGCGGTCCATTGCCAGCCGCACGACGCGGAACACCCACTTTTCCTGCGCGCTCCCGCATGCCCGATCCGGCACGCTGTAGAATCATGCCTGTATCCCGGCGAGAGAGGCGAACTGATTCTTGGCCTGTGTCTTGTTACCTTGTTGAGGAACCTCACCATGCAGCGGCGCGAATTCTTGATCCAAACGGGCTTGGCTTCCCTGGCGCCGGCCG
>JBGQLF010001078.1:0-4362 GCA_041499985.1 Gemmataceae bacterium | reverse complement strand
GGGGTCGTTCATGACCAGACTCCAGGAACACAGCGCCAGGGGAGGACCGGACCGTTCCTGGTATCATCCCCAGATAGGGACGGAAACACAACCGGCAGCTGCAAAATAAGACTGATGATTACTCGGACAAATTCCTAGGAAACGATTTGTCCCGCGTTTGCCATTTGCTTCTCGCGTTAGGAGTCTCTCCATGCCATCTTCCCTTCCTTCCCGCCGCGGCGGCTTCACGCTGATCGAGCTGCTGGTCGTTATCGCGATCATTGCGGTCTTGATCGGCCTCCTTCTGCCTGCGGTCCAGAAGGTCCGTGAGGCCGCCAGCCGGCTCAAGTGCCAGAACAACCTCAAGCAGCTGGGCCTGGCGATGTACAACTACCACGATACCGTAGGGACCTTTCCTGCGGGAGCATCGGCCACCGTCGGCAGCTACCCACAGGGTCTGTTCGTGTCCCTCTTCCCCTACCTGGAGCAAAACGCGCTGAAGGATTTGCTCAACACCACGAAGACCTATACTCAGGAACCGAACCAGACGCTCGGGAAGACGCGCGTGGATGCCTACCTTTGTCCGAGCAACTCTGGGGACCAGGTCACCCCCATGCACACTGGGGAGATCGACGACAATCAGGGGGCAGCCGCAGGGCAGTACGCGACCCATTACCAGGGCGTGATGGGAGCCGGGCTGAACGGCAAAGTCAAGGTGCTCGAACAGAGCCATTGTGGCAGCTATTACACCGACGGGATGTTCTTCCCCGACAGCAAGGTTCGGGTCGGGGATATCGTGGACGGCACCTCCAATACCTTGGCCATCGGCGAAAAACTCTACGAGCCGCGCACCTGGATGCGCGGCGCGGACAATAACTCCTCCACCCAGCTGTGCGTGGTGACGGGCAAGAACGTCCGCTGGCCAATCAACTCGGACCCGAACCTGCGCAACTACCTCGCGAACCCCGAGACCTGCCTGTTCAATGACTTGTTCTTCTCGAGCCGGCACGCAGGCGGAGCGAACTTCGTCTATGGCGACGGCAGTGTTCATTTTGTCAGCCAGAACATTAGCTTCCCCGTGTTTCAGGCACTGGCCACGATTGCCGGCGGCGAGGTCAACACTTCCACCGACTAGCTTGGGACCCTAAAAATGTCCTCTACGAGGGCTGTGCCGGGTTGGTCGCACACCTGGCTGTGGCTTGGTCTACTCGCTGGCCTGGCCGGCTGCGGGGAGCAGGGCCCGAAAACGTATCTGGTCCAGGGCAAAGTGAGCTACAAGGGCAAACTGTTGCCGTTGGGCAGCCTCACCTTCGTACCGAAGGACGGGCCCGCGGCGCTGGGCCAGATTAACGCCGATGGCAGTTACCAGCTCCGCGCCGCGGCAGGGAAGCACCGTGTGGAAGTCATTGCCGTGCCGGCCCATCAAGGCGGCCGACCCGATCCGAGCATGGAAGGGGGGATCGACTATCGCGGCTTCCCCGCGCCGAAGCCGCTGGTGCCGGCGAAATACAATCTCTACACTACCTCGGGCATCGAAGTCGAAGTTTTGCCAGCCGACAACAACACCATCGACATCAACCTGCCCTAGGCAGCGTTGCTCTCTTGCCGTGTCCTTTTCAGGAGTTTCTGCATGCCACGTTTTGCTGCCCGCCGCCGGGGGTTCACCTTGATCGAGCTGCTGGTCGTGATTGCGATCATCGCGGTCCTGATTGGTCTGCTCTTGCCCGCGGTTCAGAAGGTCCGCGAGGCCGCCAACCGGATGAACTGCCAAAACAAATTGAAGCAGATTGGCCTGGCTTGCCACAACTACCACGATACCAACAGCAAGTTCCCGAATGCGTATTCCCCGATCACCGGGCTGAGCTGGCATGTCTACCTCCTGCCGTACATCGAACAGGACAGTTTGTATAAGCGCTTCGATCTGACGACCCCCACGACACTCCATACCAGCCCGAATCGGAACGACCCCAACGGTTTGGTGAAGATTCCCACGTACCAGTGCCCCTCGTGTCCGCTCGTTGAACAAGCGTTCGGCGCTCCGAATAACACGAACGGTCCATCCGACCTCATTCCGCCTAACACCGGTCAGCCGGCCGCGATTGCGCATTATTACGGCATCAGCGGTCCCCGTGGCAACAACCCGCTCACCGGGACCGCCTACCCCGTCGGAACCGGACTGCACGAAGGCGTTCCCGCTGCGACCTCCGGTATCTTCCAACGCGACGGAGCGATCACGTTGTCATCAATCCCGGACGGGACCTCGAACACGCTCCTGATCGGGGAGATGTCGTGGGTGTCCGTGCCGTACGGCACCCGGTATCGGACCTGGGTCCGGGGGGGGGACGAATACGCGGGCGTCCTGCCCGGTCGGCCGTCGTATGTAGTCAGCAGCCGGAATGTCACGAACCCAATCAATTCGATCTTCATCGCCAACCTGATCGTCCCGTACAACGACCTTCCCTTAGGGAGCATGCATAGCGGCGGAGCCAACTTCTGCTTCGGAGACGGGTCGGTCCGGTTCCTTCAGCAGTCCATCGACATGGCCACCTACCGCGCGCTTGCCAGCCGCAACGGTGGGGAAGTGATCGGCAACTTCTAACAACAACGAACGCAAAGGCGAGCGGAGGGCGTCAGCCCCCTGGTGCAGCATCGGTCCGATTGATTGTATCTAGCACCAGGGGGCTGACACCGCACGTTCCCCACAAAGGGGCCGCTGCCAGCGTCATTTCCCTCCTCGCTCTCCGTTTTGAGGAAGTATCTATGTGGCTGGTGCGATTGGGTGTGGTTGGCGGGTTGGCCATGCTGGTGCTCGTCGGCTGCAAGGCCGAGGACAAACTCTATGACGTGTCCGGGATGCTGACCCATGCTGGCAAACCTATCCCGAAAGGGTTGATCTTCTTTGACCCCGACTCGGCCAAAGGGACGACGGGAACGCAGGGGTTCGCGAACATCAAGGATGGCAAGTTCGACACTGCGGATCACGGCAAAGGCATCCGCGGCGGAGCCTACGTCATCCGCGTTTCCGGCTTCGACGGCAAGGAAGCGAACGAGGCTCCCTTCGGCCAAACGCTGTTCCCCGAGTATCAGGAGAAACGCGAGCTGCCGAAGGCGAATTCGAAGCTCGACATCGACGTGCCTGGCAAGAAAAAGGCCTGATCACGGGAACAATTCCCGAACGGGTAGAGAACCGACCTCCTGGCCTGCCACAAGCAAGGGAACAGACTCGTCGAGGCCATAGTCCTGGCGCTGGCGATAGTCTGGCTCCTCGGCCTGGCCCGAAGGCTGAGTGTACACTTCGAGGTGATTTTCAGGCAGGTTCACAATCCAGTAGACCGGAATTCGCGCCCGCGCATAGGCCCGCTTCTTTGAGCCCCGATCGCGCGCGAGCGTCGTATCGGCCACTTCCACAATCAAGGCCAAGTCTCCCGGGCCGGGATGGTGATCGTGGTAATCCCGCGTTTCGCCTCGTACCACCGTGACATCGGGTTCCGGCTCACTGGTTTCCAGGGTAATTGGTTCCTGGGCGTCCACATACCAACCGGCTGGCACAATCTTTTCAAGAGCCTTGAGTGTCAAGCGTGTGGCGACGCGGTGAGGCGGATTCTTCGGCATTTTGGTGACCAGCCATCCTTCCAGCAGCTCCACGGGATCATCCTCGGTCAAGATGCCGCCGCGGAGCATGGCATGATACTGGTCCACGCTCAAGCGCCAGATCAAATCGTTCGGCACCGCCGCGGATCTGCCGAGATTCTGCGGAACTGATTGAGCACCAACAGACATAAGCTGAATCCTCCCCAGCGGCATGGCTGCGCTGGCCGGGACCTCTGCACGGCCAATCCCAATTGTGAGTCTACTGGAAGTAGTTCGCCGCGCCTATCCGGCGCCCTCCAAGGGAGATTCGTGTACTAGACTCCCCAATGAGATGGCTGGCGTTCACCCAGACTGGCGGAGGAAGTTCGTCGGTGCACGATGTTCACGTTTACCTGAACGCATTGGCGACCCAGGCGCTCCCTAAAGGCGGCTGGGGCTATGATCCGGGCCAACCGGTCCACCTGGAACCGACCTGCTTGGCGCTGGTCGCCCTGGCACAGGATCGCGTGCGCTATCAGACGGCACTTGAGCAGGGCCAGGCGGCATTGCGGCGCCATGTCGGGCCGGATGGCGCTTGTCGCCTCGCTCGGGGTCGGGAAGAAGCGGTCTGGCCAACGGCACTGGTTCTGTTTGTGCAGGCTACGCTAGGAGTAGCAGCCGACGAGTTGGAGCACACGGCTGCCCGGCTGTTGAGCGTCCGCGGGCGCAGCCCTGACGACAAGCAGGCCGAAGTCCACGACATTGATTTGAAGCTTGAAGGTTGGCCGTGGGCCGAGGGCAACTTCTCGTGGG
>JBGQLF010001077.1:0-4367 GCA_041499985.1 Gemmataceae bacterium | reverse complement strand
GGGGTTGCACAAAGGCAGACCCCTCGTTGTGCAACCCCTTCGGGGTAGATCCACAGTGGAGGGCCACCGTCTCCCCAGGGTGCGCTCCGCGACCCTGGGCTGGGTTGTGCCACCCCTTTCAGGGTGAAGACAGGCCATTCCCCTGCTGCCGAATCCCGCACCCTGATTGAGAGAACCCGGAACTTTGGTTCACCTGTCCCGCTTACCCCCAACGATCTCTTCAAAGGTAAGATTACTGATGGGATAGTTTCGCCAATCCTTGTAGTCGAAGTGCCACCACTCCGCTTCGTAGACCGTGAACTCCTGCTCTTCCATCGTCCGGCGCAACAACTCGCGGTGCCAGCGCTGGAGCGACGTGCCGCCGAGGTAATCCGGATAGGAACGGTCGGAGAATTCGTCGTAGCCGCCCACCATGGCGACGGGCTTGCCGGTCTGCAACTCGTAGAGAGTCAGATCGACGGCACAGCCGCGGTTGTGACGTGAACCTTTGGCCGGGTCTGCGACAAAAAGCCGCTGTTTCTCTGGCGTCGCTTCCCAGAACATCTTCGTCACGTACCACGGACGATAGCCGTCGTGGATCAGCAACCCGTAGCCTTGCTCGTCCAGCTTCTTGTGCGCCCGCACCACCGCTTCGGCCGCCGGCCGTTGTAAGAAGGCTTTCGCGGAGGAATAGAACGGTGTGCTCAGGAAGTTGTTGGCAGAGGCGTAACGGATATCGAGCTTGATGGTCGGATCCAGCGCGGTCAGGTCCACCATATCCGGCTTGCGATAGTCGCCGGTCTCGCGCGGCGGAGCGGCGGCGAGGGCTTCGCGGCGCAATTCGTCCAATGGACGCTGCGAGCGGATGCGGAACGTCTCGCCGTTTTCGCCGTCCACGACCCGACGCTGGAAGACGACGCTGGCGGCCTCGACTTCGGTGGCTCGGCCGGTCTGATCGCGTTTGAAGATCAGTTTCTCGTCATGATAGAGTCCCCAGGAAGGAAATCGATAGACGTTCTCCGACACTTCGGCCAGCGGGTACAGACAGACCCACTCGATCAGGGCATGGAGCTGGCCATCCTTTTCCAGGATGTACAGAATGTTGTGATCCCAGCCATATTCGCCGATCAGCCCTGCCCATTTGGCCGGTGCCGGTTCTGGCTTGGGGGTCGCGATGCGCTCATAGTTGTCCTCGCCGAGGCGCAGTTTGCCGTCCTCAGGCACAATTTCGGGCCCGTACCGCAGCAGATCATCCACCCGGAGGGCCGCACCGGCCGATCGCAGTTCCAGCCGAAATTCGCTGGGCGGCGTGCCGAGCACCGGCAACAGCCATAATCGGCCGTCCCGCTCGATCAGGTCGACCTTCTTCGCAGCCGATTGATAGCGTCCCGCCAGGCGGCGTGCGACCTCTGGAGCAACCGGCGTCGTCTCCTCGATGGGGGGCAGCGGTTTGCCCTGGCGCACCGCCAGCATCTGAGTCAAGGCGAGATTCGCGAGGCGCTGAGTCACGCCGAACGCGCTATCTTTCGCTGCGACAACAACCACGCCTAGCTTGTCGCCGGGCAATGTCGCCAGCTCGGTAGCAAAGCCGTAGATCGCGCCTCCGTGACCGATCCGCCGGCGCCCCTCCAACTCGGAAAGACGGAAGCCGATCCCGAAGCCAGTCTTCTCGCCCGCCTTGGCGAACTGCGGGGTCCACATTTGCTCCAGCGTCGCCGGCTTGAGGATCGGTCCACCGGGAGCTCTTCCCCCGGCAAACAGAACGCTCAGGAAGCGCCCCAGGTCGGTGACAGTGGAGTACATACTCCCGGCCGGCGCCATGCCAAGCGGAAAAGTCGGCGCCTCGAAAGTGCGGCCGTGGTACGTCCACATGAAGGCCGTGGCCAGATCACGTACCAGTTCAGGGGACGGCTCGAAGCTACTCCGTTTCAGGCCGAGCGGCTCGATCAGAGTGCGCTGCAAATACTTGGGGAACGGCTCCTTGTGCATCTGCTCCAACAGGTAGCCGACGGTTGCTACCGCGGCGTTGGAATACTTGATTCGCGTCTCGGGTGCGTAGACCAGCTCGGTCTGGTTGAGGCTCTTGATCGTGTCGGCGAGTGTGGGATTCGTGGGATCGAAGTAATGGCCCACCGGCGGCTCGCGGACCAGTCCTGAACGGTGCGCCATCAGGTGTCGTAAGGTGATCGGTTTGCCAAAGGGATTGCCCGGCTTGAACTCCGGCAGATAGCGGCTCATCGGCGCATCGAGATCCAGCACGCCCCGCTCCACCAGCTGCATGACGGCCAGGTCCGTGAACAGCTTGGAGACGGAGCCGACGCGGTAGACAGTCTCCGCTGTGGCAGAAACCTTGTCCTTGGGGTTGGCGAAGCCGAAACCCTTGGCCCAGACAATGGTCTGATCGTCCACCAAGGCGATCGACAAGGCGGGCACGTCCTTGGCGGCGATCTCGCGCGTGATGAACTGCTCGAGAGCCTGAGCGACCGCAGCATATTGCGGCGGCATCACCACCGTCTGAGCGCCGGAGGGAGCCGGCAGTAAGGCCAGGAGTAGAGCGCATCCCACTCCGAAACCACGAAACAGGGTCACCCATGTATGCCGCATCGCCAAGCTCCTGTCCATCCAATGAGGACCTCTGAATTTGCTACTTCCCGTCGGGATCATGCCAGCCGCCATCCTGTGATTCAAGGAGAAAATGAAGCGCTGCCGCGGAGCCTCGTCAGATGCCATACAGCTCTCCATACTTGGATTGCAAGGTCTGCACCAGCGGGCGGTGATCCAGCGGCGAACCGGTCACTTGCGATAGAAGCCGGGTTGCCGGATAGCGATGACCCTGACTGTGGACCCGCTCGCGCAGCCAACCGAGCAGGTCGCCGAATTCGCCCCGGGCAAACGGCTGGCTCAGGTCACCGAGATCCCGTCGCGCCTGGGCGAACAGCTGCGCCGCCATCAGATTGCCGAGCGTGTAAGTCGGAAAATAGCCAATCAGGCCAGCGCCCCAGTGGCCATCTTGCAGACACCCTTCCGTATCATTCGCCGGCGTGATGCCGAGGTAGTGTTGGTACGCCTCGTTCCATGCCGCTGGCAGATCCGCGGCCTTCAGATTGCCACTAACGAGCGCGCGTTCCAGCTCGAAGCGCACCAGAATGTGCAGATTATACGTGACTTCATCGGCCTGCACGCGGATGAGCGTCGGGGCAACGTAATTGACCGCGAAATGGAAGTCCTCGAGGCTCACGCCCGCGAGCGCCTGGTGAAACACCTGGCGCGCGCGCGGAAAGAAGTGTTCCCAAAACGGCCGGCTGCGACCAATTGTGTTTTCCCATAACCGGGACTGCGACTCGTGGACACCCAGCGACACCGCTTCCCCCATCGGCGTGCCCCAATGCTCGGCGGCCAGGCCCTGCTCGTAGAGGGCATGCCCAACTTCGTGCAGGATGCTGAAGAAGCCGTCGCTGAAATGGTGCAGGCTATAGCGCGTGGCGATGCGACAATCGCCGGGACCAATGCTGCTGAAGAACGGGTGCGTCGTGGTGTCCAGCCGGCCGCGCTGAAAATCGAAGCCGAGCGCTGCCGCCACCGCTTCGCCGAAAATCCGCTGGCGCTCGAGCGGGTACTCGCGGCGCAGAAGCACTACGTGGGGCTGGCGCCGCGCGGCCGTGATCGCCGTGACGAGTGGCACTAGCTCCTGCCGCAGGGCGTCGAAGAGGCAGGCAATCTCCAGGCTGCGAGCGCCGGGTTCGTACTCGTCCAGCAAGGCATCGTAGGCTGTGGTGTCATAGCCGATCGCCTCCGCTTCCTGGCGCTTCAGGGCCACGATCCTTTCCAGCCACGGCCGAAAATGGGCGTAATCCGCATTCGCGCGGGCGGTTACCCACTCCTGCTGAGCGAGCGAGGTGATCCGAGCCAGCTCTTCGACCAGGGAGCGCGGTAGGCGTCGCAGCCGATCATGAAGGCGGCGAAGTTCGCGCACATTCACGGCCTCCGGCGACAATGGATCCGCGACCAAGGAGGAATGTTCCAGGACGCCGAGCAACTCGCCGAGGCGCGGATCCGTGGTGCGGTCGTGCTGGAGGCCGGCCAGCAACGCGAGCTGATTGGCCCGGTGCGCGACGCCCCCCCGCGGCATGTAGGTTTCCTCGTCCCAGCCGAGCAGCTCGGCGCACGAAGCCAGCAGGGCATCCTCGCGTGCGCGCCGGACCAGTTCGTCGTAGGCTGCGTGTGCGTGCATGGTTCCTTGTGGGTACGTGTCTGGCCGGCCTCAACCGGCTCGTGTGCAATATTCTACTGTGGCGCCCTGGCCAACCAGAACAGGAAGGTAGCCAAAACAGGCCTGGTTCAAAAGCAGGTAACAGGATTGTGGCGGGAAATTTTGAAAATTGCCGGGG
>JBGQLF010001076.1:0-4367 GCA_041499985.1 Gemmataceae bacterium | reverse complement strand
GGTGTAGTAGCCAAGTCGGCGGCTCCAGCCCACGGAGTCGGCCTGGACGTGGGCCAATCGCGGAAGCGTCGGCATCGTCGGTACCACGAGCACTTCCGCTTCTTCGAAAACCTCAGAGCAAATCTCCCGCAGCGCCCGCAACCGCTCGCTGGCTCGAAAAACATCCACGGCGCTAAACCGGGCACCCCCTTCGAGGATGCTCCGTGTGACCGGGTGGACATCCGCCGCATGCTCCTTCAGGAACTCGCCGTGCGCGGCCAGGCGCTCCGCCACCCACGGGCCCTCATACAGCAGCACTGCGACCTCGCGAAACGGCCTGAAATCCACGACAACCCGGCGCCAGCCCAGTTGCGCCAATTGGTCGATGGACTGACGAAAGAGAGCCGCTTGCTCCTCGTCACCAAAAAACTCCAGATCGGCGTCCCTGGGAGTGGCGAAGGTACAGCGCTCGGTGCCTGGACTGCCGGCTGCAACAGCTCGCGCCGGAGCTACGGCGTCGCATGCTGCCCCCGAGGCTGTCACCCGCAAGACCTGGAGGGCATCATTGGCCGTCAACGCCAGGATCGAGACACAATCCAGAGACCGGCAAGCCGGCACCACGCCTTCCGTGCTGAGCAGGCCCGGCGTTGGCTTGAGGCCAACGATGTTGCTGCACCCCGCCGGAACACGACCCGAGCCCGCTGTATCCGTACCGAGTGCGAAACTGACTAAGCCGGCCGCCACGGCCACGGCCGATCCGGAACTCGAACCGCCGGAGATATAGTCGGGGTGAAAGACATTGCGGCAGGCACCATACGGACTCCGGTCGCCGGCGAGCCCGGTCGCAAACTGATCGAGGTTTGTCTTCCCCACCAGGATGGCGCCCGCATCCAGTAAATGGCGTACTACCACGGCCGTGCGCCGGGCTACATACGCAAAGGACGGACAGGCAGCCGTTGTCGGACAGCCGGCAAAGTCGATCATGTCCTTGATGGCAAAAGGCACTCCGTACAACGGCAGTTTGTCACCGGCCGCATGCCGCCTGACAGCCGCTTCGACCTGGGCGAACAGCGCCTCGCTGGAAAGTCGATGAATCCAGACCGCCGGATCCGGGTACCGGCCAAGACGGTCGAGGATGCAGGTAATGACTTTGCGGGGACTGCTCTCCCCTGTCTGATAGAGGCGCGCAAGCGTGGAGAGGTCGAGGCTTGGGACGATGGCAGACGCGGACATTTATGACGTTCTCGGGCAAGGGGAGAGGCGAGCCCAATCGGTGTTCGTGATCCAGTAGGCCGATCCTCGCACGCCACGGATTCCTCGCGGAAGGCGCGCAGCTTCCACCTGAGGTGTCGTAGAACTATACACGATTCTGAGCAGCCAAGCCGCCCTGGAGCATTTCAGAGAGTCTGACGTCTTAATGCAAGTTTCACGCCAAGGACTCGTCAGCAGGCTGGGAAAACGATTCCTAACTCAAGTGTAGGAAGGGCAACAAGTTGCGCACTCGGATTCGTGAGCGCCGCGACGAAAACAGGTTGGGCCGCCCAAGGTGCGTTGCTTAGAAACTGAGCAGGATGTGCCAAAGATGGAAGAGGGGTGAGGGAAGTACGAAGAGGTGTGACCAGAGAGTCTCATGACTGTTCCTGGCCCTGCTGTCCGATTGCTGCCCACACTGCCAGCAGCAAAGCGGCGGTCTCCACGCGGAGTGTTCGTGGACCCAGGCTGACGACCTGCCAACCGTGTCGCCGCCCCTGCTCGACTTCATCCTCGGTAAAGCCGCCTTCTGGCCCCACGGCGAACGCCACGCCGCCTGATTCGGCGATCCACGATCCAGGATCTGTGATCGGCGCTCCCCCCGGATGAGCCAAGATCCGAACCTGTGGTAAATCGGGGTGGTCGAGGTACGAAGACCATTCCGTCAGCGGCGTGACGCGCAGCAGCACATTGCGTCCGCACTGCTTGCTGGCCTCGATGACGTGGCGCTCCAACTTGTCGAGTTTGCCTTCCTGCGGATGGACGACGCTCCGGCGCGTGTGCAGGGGTACAAAGGCGGTGGCGCCGAGTTCGGTCAATTTTTCCAGCAAGAACACGGCGCGGTCGCCCTTGGGGAGGGGCGCGGCAATTTCAAGGCGAAACCCAACTTCCCGCGCCGGCGTCTCAACGCTGAGCACCTCCAGTGCAACGCTTCGCCGGGTGGTCTCCCGCACCTCGGCGGGGTACTCATGCCCATCACCGTTAAACAGGCAAACCCGGTCACCTTGGCGAAGCCGGCAAACCGTGGCCAGGTGGTGCGCTTCGGGACCCGAGACCACGACGGGCCCCGGCGCCAGCGGGCAGTTGACATAAAACCGATCGGCCATGCTTGCTAGAATACCCGACCATCGGCTGCCGGCCAGACAGCCCTTTGGCCAGCGATTGGATTCCGGCGACCCGCCGATAGCCGGACCTGGAGGTCTACGCATGTCCACTCCCGTCCGCTCGTGCTCCTCGACCCCGCTCCAGCCAACCCGTCAGCAGCTCGACGAGTTGATCGAGCTGATGCAGCGGATGCTGTCGCTACCGGAAAGCGCGCCGGAGCAGGACGCTGCTCCCCTGTACCAAAGAGGCGTGCGGCTGCCTCAATCCGTGAGTGCCGCCGCCTCCACCTTCGCGGAACCAGCGGACAATCACGTCGAGGTTGCATCGGCCGCGGCAGCAACCCCGGCGCTGCGGAGCGAACTTTCAGGGGGGACGCCACAATCTACAAGTCCGGTTGCCGAATCCGTTGCAGTCATGTCGGTGTCGCTGCTGCCGGTGTCTTCCCAAGATCCGGCGAAGATACTCGAAGCCGAAGAACCACAGAGAGCAGGGAACCGAGAACAGGGAACCGAGGACAGACAGAAACCTCTGTGGCTCCGTCTTCTGTCCCCTGTGGCCCATCTTGGGTTGTGGCCGTTGCTGCGGATCGACTGGGTCTTCGAGGGCTGCATGTCTTGGTTGGGGGCTCCCGGCAGCTGGCTGACGGGACCGTGCGGCCGAGCCTGGCTGGGGTGGAGCGGGTTGACCCTGCTGGCGGCAGCCCTGGCTGGCTATCTGCTTGTCGGGATGGGTTGGACCTGGTAGGCGGGCTCCGCTAGAATAGGCATGGCGGCTTCCGCGTGTCTGCCTTCGCGGTCTGCTGGATTCGAAGGGATCGGATTCGGAATCGTTTTGCTTCCTTCCTCCATTTTGAAACGGTCTTCATGCCAACCTCTCGTGAACCTCTGCCGTTAGCCCACGACTATTCACCGTGGGCCGGACTCCTCAGTTTGCTGGTGCCAGGCCTCGGGCAGATCTACCTGGGCCGATTCGGCAAGGGCCTGCTCTTTCTGGTCTGTCTGTATGGGCTCTTCTTCTATGGCATGGCCCTGGGCGACTGGAAAAACGTTTACTTGCCGGAAACCGCCAAGGAGAGCAATCCCTGGAAGCTGCCCAGCCCACTGGCAAATGTCTACAATCGCCTGCATTACGCGGGGCAGTTCTGGATCGGCATCGCCGCCTGGCCAGCCCTCTGGCAATACAACCAATTGCCGGTCCCTACGGAAGAGACGAGTCCCTTCTGGCACAACTTCCAGCGGACGCCCTCGGAGGCAGTCCTCAATGAGAAGCAAACCGATGGCGATAAGACCTGGGACCTGGGTTGGGTGTTCACGGTGATTGCCGGCGTGCTGAACATCCTGGTGATCTATGATGCGTTCGCTGGCCCGGCATTCCGCGAGTTGGAGCTGGAGGTACGCCCTCAGCAGGAGGCAGTCCACGCATGACCTCGACCCCCGTGTTGGCCCTGAGCATTTACTGGCACTTGCCGATCCTGATCGTAGTCATCAGCCTGGTCTATAGCGCGACCCGCTTTGACCATTGGGATAACATCGTGCGCGAGGCACTACGCTGGGGATTGCGGATGACCGGGTTCCTGGCTGGCATCGCAGTGATCTTATACGTGATGGCCCTGATCATCTAAGGGATGAGGAACGAGGCAAGCGGTGCGCCATGACTGAAGAGGGGCAAGCGTCTGCGTCTCCAGGTGCACGGCAACCTCAGCCGGAGGCCCCCCTCGCCCCTCACCCCTTTCGCTGGCAAGCTTTCTTTGAACGGGCCAGCGAGCCCCTCTTCCTACTCAGCCGGCGACGGCGTCTTCTGTTCGTCAATCACGCCTGGGAAGAGTTGACCGGCTTGACCGCGACCGAGGCCAGGGGCCTGATTTGCCGGCCGCACACGACGGCAGAACCAGGTTCGCTTGAAGAGGTGCTGGCGCGGGCGCTCGCTCCACCTTCAGAAGTGCGGCAGGGCAAAGCCTGCGCGGCGCGGCGCTGGATTGCCGGCGTCCGCGGCAGGCGCGCGTGGTGGGAGGTGGAATTCTTTCCGCTCGGCGG
>JBGQLF010001075.1:0-4369 GCA_041499985.1 Gemmataceae bacterium | reverse complement strand
TCAGGTCGCGGTGAACGATGACGGCTTCGTGCGCCGCTTGCATGGCCTGGGCCAGGGTTTCCATCAGATGTGCCGCTTCTTGCGGAGGCAGCGGCGTGGTCCGTAAGCGTCGGTCCAGGCTACCGCCGTCCACGAACTCCAGGGCGAAATAGGGCAGCCCGTCGTGCTCGCCGACCTCGTAGATCTGGACGATATTGGGATGCTGGAGCCGGGCGGCCGCTTCCGCTTCCCGGCGAAAGCGGGCCAATTGCTCGCTACTGGCGTGTGCCCCCGCCAAGATCATCTTCAAAGCGGCCAGGCGCTTCAGCTGAAGATGGCGTGCTTTGTAGACCACGCCCATGCCGCCCCGGCCTAGCTCGCCCAGGATCTCATAACCGGGAACGGCTGTCCCCGCACGAAGAGTTGCCTTGCCTCCGACGGTGCTGGCCAGCGCGACGGGTTCATCCGGCCAGCTTTCGGCTTCCTCCTTGATCAGCAGTTGGCTGGCGTAGCGATCCTTCGGCGGTTCTAGCTTCGCTTGGCTGAGCGGTTCCGCTTTTGCAAATGACTGCGTCGCGTAGGGATCGCCTGGCGTTGGACTCGCCGGCGGGTTGCTCGATCCGTCGGTAGTGGCCATCTGGCTTGCATACGGATCCAGGGGTCTGGCTGCCGAAGCTACGCCGCTCGGGGTCCTGTCGGCGCACACCTGACTGAGATAGGGGTTGACGGTTTCCGCCGCTGCGGCCCCCTGCGCGCCCTCAGCCGAGTGCGTTGATAGAGGTTCACCCGAGTTCTGGTTCTCTTGCTCCGGACAGGAGCTGTCTTGTCCCTGCTCCTGACTGTCCGCCGACCCGGTCCCCGGAACCGCCGGATCGGGCCGAACCGATTCGTGTTGAGACGATGGCGTGTCTTCCCTGTCTCGCATGTGCTTCCAGCCTTCCAGTCGCAAGGATCTCGTTGCGGACTAGTAAGCACCCGGGTACAGCCCGGGCTGGTTGATCCAGCCAGAGGACTTGAGGACCTCTACTTGGCAACCGCACAAAAGCAAGCACCGCTGACCGTAAGCCCTGGCAAAACGGATCCTGCTATGCCAGCCCTCGGTAGCGGAACCCAGTCGGTTTGGAAACTATGGACACGGAGGATACACGACCCGTATCCGCCAAGCAACTTTTTTGCGCCAAGAGCGGGATTATTTTGAAGCTGAAATGCAATGTCTGGGACAAGCCCGGGAGACTTTCTCAGCACGGGACGGCGTCTGGTATAATCCACTTCAACGGCCCCGCCCGCGCCCCCGGAGGAAATTCCCATGCCCGTTCACGACTGGACCCGCGTAGACGACGGCGTCTTCCACAGCTTCCACAATGCGTGGATTGCCGAACTGTGCAAAGTTCTCAACTCCGGCCTGCTGCCGTCGGACCACTACGCCCTCGGCGAGCAGATCGCGGGCAGCTTGGGGCCTGACGTGCTGACACTCCAGGCGCCGCGCGAGGAGGGCAAGGAATCGGAAGACGTTGTGCAAGGCGTGGCCGTCGTCGCCGTGGCCCCGCCACGCGTGCGACTTACCGCCCGTGCGGAGCGCGAGCAGTATACGCGGCGGCAGCGCACCCTCGTGATCCGGCACGTCAGCGGCCATCGTCTGGTGGCGCTGCTCAAGATCCTGTCGTCGGGAAACAAAGCGAGCGCCCACGCCCTGCGCACCTTCCTCGACAAGGCGCTGGCTGCCCTAGCCCGCGGCATTCACCTGCTGCTGATCGACCTGCACCCGCCGACGCCGCGCGACCCGCAGGGCATTCACGACAAGCCGCTGACACTGGCGGCCTACGACGCCGGGCCGGTCAAGACCGCTTACGTCGAGCCGGTAGCCGTCGGCGACTTGCTGCCGGAGATGCCACTCTTCCTCGCCCCGGAGCAGTACATCAATGTGCCGCTGGAGACAACCTACGGCGCCGCCTACGCGGGGGTGCCGCGCTTCTATCGCAACCTTCTCGAAGGCCGGTGACCCTGTAGCCTCCTGCACGCTCCGCGTACAAGGATGCGCTCAATTCAGCTCGACCGCCTCTTCCCAGTGTTCATAGAGCTGTTGCAACTGCACCTTGGTCTCTTCAAAGGCCTGGGTCGTCTCCTTGACGCGCGCCCCATCGCGGTACAAGTCCGGCGAGGCCATGAGCTGTTCCAGTTCGCGCAGACGCGTCTCGCCCGCAGCGATCTCGGCTTCCAAATCCTCTACTTTACGGTACGGAAAACGCCGCTTTCGTTTCGGGCGAGCCGTGGCCACACCGTCCTGGATCGCCGGCGCCGCCTTGCCTGCGGCATTCGCTTTCTCCGCAGCGGACGTCGGCGGACTTCCCTGGAGCGCCCGCAGTCGTTCGTAGGTATCGTAATTGCCGTACACCACCTGTGAGCGCCCGTCGCCCTCCAGCACGATGAGCTGATCGACGACGCGGTTCAGGAAATAGCGGTCATGACTGACGACGAGCACTGTGCCGTCGAATTCCAGCAGCGCTTGCTCCAGCGCATCACAGGCCCACAGGTCGAGGTGATTGGTCGGCTCGTCGAGCACAAGGACATTAACCGCCAGGGCCACCAAGCGCGCCAGCGCGACCCGGCTTCGCTCCCCTCCGCTGAGATCGCCCACACGCTGATACACCTGCTCACCCAGCAAGCCGAAACGGCCGAGCAGATCGCGCATGCGCTGCTCGGTAACTTCGGGGTCGAGCTCCGGCCAGACGGCGCGGATGACCGGTTGGTCTTCCGGCAGCGCTTGCAAATGCTGATCGTAGTAGCCGAACGTCACGAGTTGGCCACGCTGCACCTCGCCGCTGTCCGGTTGTTCGTCGCCCATTAACACGCGGAGGAGGGTGGTCTTGCCGCTGCCGTTGGGACCCAGGATGCCCAGCCGTCGGCCCCGTTCGAGCGTGAAGCGAAGGTCAGCGAACAGGGGCCGATCGTAGGCCTTGGTGATGTCGCTGACTTGCAGCACGACGTCGCCCGAGCGGCGCACGTCTCCAAAGTGCATCTGCGGCCCTTCCACGCGCGTCGGCCGATCGACCCGTTCCAGGCGATCCAGCTGCTTCTGCCGCGATTGCGCCTGCTTGTGGAGCTGACCGTAGTGGACTCGGCGGATGTAGTCCTCCTGCTTGGCGACGTACTCTTTTTGCGCCTCCCAGGCTTTTAGCTCGCGCTCGTAGCGTTCTTGTCGCAAACGGACGTACGCCTGGTAATTCCCCGGATAGGCGCTCACCCGGCCCGCATACAGCTCGAAGACCTTGGTCACTACCTTGTCCAGAAAGTAACGGTCATGGCTGACGATGAGCATCGCCTCGGTCTGCTTGGCGAGGTACTCCTCCAGCCAGCGCGTGGTGTCAATGTCGAGATGATTGCTCGGCTCGTCCAGGAGCATGACGTCCGGCGCCGCCAGCAAAAGCTTGGCGAGCATCAGCCGGCTCTGCTGGCCGCCGCTGAAGGTGTGCACGGGACGGGTGTAGTCCTCGGGGCCGAAGCCGAGACCGCCCAGTACCTGTTCGACCCGGTGATCGACGTTGTAGGCGTCGTGGTGGTGGAGCAACTCGTTGAGGCGATCATAGCGGGCGGCCAGGGTCTTGCGCTGGGCATCGTCCGTGGCCTGGGCGAGCGCCTCGGCGGTGCGAACCATGTCATCATGGGCGGCGAGTAGCTCATCGAGGGCCGCGCGCGCCTCGGCGAATAGGGTCCGGTCCGGGGTGAACTCCGGCTGCTGGCGCAGCAGCGATACGCGCGCGCCGGCATGCAGGCGGACTTCGCCGTCATCGGGATGATCGAGCCCGGCCAGCAGGCGCAACAGCGTGGTTTTGCCCACGCCGTTGGGTCCGACCAGACCCACCCGCTCGCCGGCATGCAGCTCGAAGCCGATGTCGGTGAACAGAGGTCCTTCATCAAAACCGCGGGCGAGGCGCGAACAGCTCAACAACAGCATAATTCACAAGAATAACGGAAGGACAACGGGGAGTCCCCTTCGAGCCCTTAGGATCCGGGTGCCGCAGACGGTGATTATCGGGTCTACTCCGGAATGCGGCAAGGCCGAAGCGGGCATGGTTCCAACGTGGGTGGCACGCTCTGAGTCTTCGAAGGGCGTGGGGCTGCGGCAGCCACGCCCTTCGAAGACTCAGGGCGTGCCACCCCGAAACGAGCCTTTTGCAACCAGCCCCGAAGCGGGAACCTCAGCGCGGCCGGGGCAGAAGAGCGCGCGGCCTCGGCTCGGTTGGATGGAAGGTGAGCGCCAGGACAGTCCTGCCTCTGTGAGCATGCAGGACTTGGCGGAGGATGCGTGGCAAGACGCGCGGCGCCGCTGTCTTGGCCACGAAGGCGCGGGCCCCTTCGGCCAGGGCCCGCTCGGCCAGTGTCGGTTCCTCTT
>JBGQLF010001074.1:0-4375 GCA_041499985.1 Gemmataceae bacterium | reverse complement strand
TGTGGGGTGTGTGGTGTTTGGGGTGGTGGTTGGGTGGGTTGGTTTGGTGTTGGGGGTGTTTGGGGGCGGGCCACCCCCCCACGGTATCGGCCACCGCTTTCTTCCGTACACAGTCTGGTAGCGGAGGAGGTTTCACACGCGAAGGACCCCGGGCTCAGGGTGAAGTCTCCAGGGGTGACTCTGGTTGACCAGCCGGCGCGGGCGGCAACTGCGGGGAATGGTCTTGCTGTCCTGATTCCTCCAAACGCTCCCGCGCACGCTTACGCTCCTGGATCTCGAAGCGAATGATTTCCTCTTTCATTTTATTGATCCATCTCTTGAGGGAGCGTAAGGTCAATTCACGAACGTGAGGATTCTCCCCTGGCCGGCGCTTGGCCTCCGCGTACTGTTCCTCCAGCCAAGCCAATTTCTCGCGCGTCACTTCTAATTCGCGCTGACTCTGGAGTGTCATAAGATGACCTCAATCATGCCCTTGGGAATAGCCTTACGATCGGTGGCGAAAAGTTGGTTCACGAATCGTTCAAACAGGTCTTGGCCCACCAAGTCCATTTGAATGAAAGGCAGGCCATTCAGCAGTTCCGTCACTGCGAAGCCACGCTCCCTCTGCAACAAGCTATCCGTGTTCGGCATGCTACGGTAGAATACCAGGAGAAACACGCTGCACGAAGAGGAGACGAACCGGATGCCTCGAACGAGATCGAAACCCACGAAGCCAACGAACGCCGCTCCGCCAACCGCGGTTTCTCGTCCCGCTTCGGCGGAGAGAGCTGAGGTGCTTACCTTGGCGGAGGCGGCGGCCTACCTGCGGGTCGGAGAAGCGGAGATCGTCCAGGCAGTCCGGGACCAGGGGTTGCCCGCACGCCAGATCGGCCCGGACTGGCGGTTCCTTAAGTCGGCACTCCAGGACTGGCTGAGAGCTCCACCTCGGAGGAACCAGGGCATCCTGGCGCACCTTGGCGCTGTCCGCAACGACCCCTACCTGGAAGAACTGCTCAAGGAGGTCTACCAGCGCCGCGGCCGACCGGAAACCGAGGCCGGCTGATGCACCTGCTGGATACGGACACGTTGACCCGGGCTCACGGCGGTTCTCCCGGCATCGCCGAGCGTGTGCGGCAGGTAGGTGAAGAGAACGTCGCCACGACCGTCATCACCGCCATCGAGATTCTCAGAGGACGACACGAATTCCTGCTGAAGGCGAGCAACGGGGAACAGCTGCTGCGCGCCCAGCAACTGCTGGAACGCAGCGAACAGCTGCTGCAAACCCTGGCGATCATCCCCGTGGGGCTGACCAGCGCCGCGGAGTTCGACCGGCTGCGGCAAGACAAGAAGTTGAAGCAGATCGGCCGGGCCGACCTGCTGATCGCCTGCATTGCGCTGGCCAACCGGGCCACGCTCGTGACCCGCAACTTGAAACACTTCGGGCAGATCCGCGGCCTGCAACTGGAGAACTGGATCGACTGAGGGCCGGGCTTCATCAGCCTTCCTTCTCCCTTCTTTAGCGCGAAGCGGTAGAGAACGCAGCCCATCCTTGCACAATAAGTCCTTTGAGCCTGCACGTAAGCCGTCGTATTCTGCGGGGTCGCCGCGCTGGTTTCCCGCGGACCTGCGGCACGACTTCCTCCGTCGCGCGGGCTGCGCATTTTTCTCGTCAAGACCCTTCTGCGCAAGTAGCATCTCCCCTGATACTTACGGATCGAATCCGAAAAGTCCGCAAGATTCCTGACGCCTGTTGCCGCCGATGCGCAGGATCTATTCCAGAGGGAGACTCGCATGACGGCCGCGCACGACCCCGATACCGAGCACCTGCTCCGCCGCGTTGCCCAGGGCGACGACGCCGCCCGCGGGCCGCTGCTGGAGCGGCATCGGCAGCGCCTGCGGCACATGATCGCCCTGCGCCTGGACCGGCGGCTGCAAGCACGTCTCGACCCCTCCGATGTGCTGCAAGAGACCCTGGCCGAGGCCGACCAGAAGCTGTCCGAGTACGCCCGCCAGCGCCCCTTGCCCTTCTACCCCTGGCTGCGCTGCCTGGCCTGGGAGTGCCTACAGCGCCTGCACCGGCAGCACATCCGCGCTGGCAAACGCAGCGTCTGCCGCGAGGAGCCGCAGGGGTTGACGCTGCCCGATGAGTCGGCCCAGGAGCTGGCCGATCAGCTCGCGGCCCGCGGCAGCGCTCCCAGCGCCCGGCTCCGGCACGACGAGCGTCGCCGCCGGGTACACGAGGCTCTGGAGCGGCTCCGTGAGGGCGACCGCGAGGTGCTGGTGCTGCGTTACCTCGAACGGCTGTCGACGCGGGAGATTGCCGCGGTGCTGGGCCTCAGCGAGGCCGGAGTGAAGACACGCCAGTTGCGGGCGCTCCAGCGTCTGCGGGACCTATTGGGAAATGAGCTTGCGGAGGATCTGTGATGCACCAATCGATGTTGAACGCGCCCCCGGCCAGCACGGTCGACGGCGACCTGGCCAACCTGGTGGAGGAGTTGACCGCCCGGCTCGAAGCGGGCGAGCCCGTGGAGCTGGACGCCTACCTGGAGCAGCACCCGGAGCATGGCGCCGAGCTGCGCCGCCTGTATCCGGCCCTGCGCCTGCTGACGGACGGCTCGCCCTCACCGGAGGCGCGTGGCCCCGCGGCGGTGTGCGGGGAACAGGACCTTGCCTCTCCCCTGCGCGAGCTGGGCGACTTCCGCCTGCTGCGGGAGGTAGGCCGGGGCGGTATGGGCATCGTCTATGAGGCCGAGCAGCGGTCGCTGGGCCGGCGCGTGGCCGTGAAGGTGTTGCCGTGGGCGGCCACGCTCGACGCCAAGCAGCTCCAGCGCTTTCAGAACGAGGCCCACGCCGCGGCCCAACTGCACCACACCCACATCGTGCCGGTGTATTACGTCGGCTGCGATCACGGCGTGCCCTTCTACGCCATGCAGTTCATCGACGGCCACAGCCTGGCCGAGGTCCTTGCCACGCGGCGACAACAGCCAGTCAAGGAGACAAGTCGCGCCGAGCCGGCAACGGCGACACCGAGCGTGAATCAGGGGGCTGGGTTGGCCATCTTGTCACCTGGTCACCTTGTCACCTTGTCAGCCTACTTCCAGACGGTGGCCCAGCTGGGCGTGCAGGCGGCCGAGGCCCTGGCGCACGCCCATCAGCAGGGGGTGGTGCACCGCGACATCAAGCCAGCCAACCTGCTCGTGGACGGGCGCGGCCATCTGTGGATCACCGACTTCGGCCTGGCCCAGGTGCAGAGCGATCCGCGGCTGACGGCGACCGGGGACCTGGTCGGCACCGTGCGCTACATGAGTCCAGAGCAGGCGTTGGCTCAGCGGGCGCGGATCGATCAGCGTACGGATATCTATTCGCTGGGCGTGACGCTCTACGAAGTGCTGACACTGGAACCGGCGTTCCCGGGCCGCGACCGGCAGGAGCTGCTGCGGCAGATCACGGCGGAGGAGCCACGGCCGCTGCGGCGGTGCAACCCGGCGATCCCGGCCGACCTGGAGACGATCTGTCTAAAGGCGATGGCTAAGGATCCCGGCGACCGCTACCAGACCGCGGAAGGCTTGGCCGAGGACCTGCGCCGATTCCTGGCGGGGCAGCCGATCCGGGCCCGGCCGCTGAGTCCGGTCGAGCGGCTGTGGCGCTGGAGCCGGCGCAATCCGCTGGTGGCGGGGCTGACCGCGGCAGTGCTGGTGGTGGCGGCGGCGGGCTTCCTGGGCGTGCTCGGACAATGGCAGGTAGCCGTGGCCCAGGAGCGGGAGGCGAAGGAGAATGCTGCCCAGGCCCAGGCGAAGGAACGCGATGCCAACCAGCAACGCGATGAAGCGCGCGCCCTGGCCGAGAAGCTGCAAGCGGCCCTGGAGCAGCTGCGCCGCACCACCTACACGGCCCACATGAACCTGGCCCAGCACGCCTGGGAGGAAGCGGCTGTCCCCCGGGTGCTGGAGCTGCTGGAACAGCAGCGCCCCAAGGCAGGGGAGCCAGATCTGCGCGGCTTCGAGTGGCATTATCTCTACCGGCTGTGCCACTCCGACCTGCTCACTCTTCAGGGACACACCGACGCTGTCACCAGCGTGGCCTTCAGCGCGGACGGCAAACACCTGGCCAGCGCTTCGAAGGACAAAACGGTGAAGGTGTGGGATGCCCAGACCGGCCAGGAACTCCTGACCTGCAAGGGGCACACTAGGGCAGTCAAGAGCGTGGCCCTCAGCCCAGACGGCAAACGCCTGGCCAGCGCTTCGGATGACCAAACGGTGAAGTTGGCTATAGAAAGCTGAAGGGGATGCCTCAAAATGGAGCGGTGGAAACGGCAGCAGTAAATGCCGCGAACCCGCGTACAGGAGGTCATCCCCAATGAAGAGCAAAGCATATCGGGCCACGGCTGTCAATCGGG
>JBGQLF010001073.1:0-4378 GCA_041499985.1 Gemmataceae bacterium | reverse complement strand
GTTCCCTTAATAAGGTGTGATTCGATCGTATGCCAATACAACATCCCTTCCCAGAGCGACTGCCCCAGGGGCCAGCCAAGTCCGCCCCCACAGCCACCCGAAACCGCCTGTTGGAGATTTCGCCGAGCGTGGTACCGGATCGAGGGCCATTCGAAGAATCGGAGGCCCTGGACGCCAGCCAGTGCCTACCGCCGACCAGCTCTGAGTCCTTGCGCTTGTCGGTGCTCGTACCGGTATACAACGAAGCACAGACCATCGCAGTGGTCCTGCGGCGCGTGCTGGAGCTGGGCTCGGTAGTCGAGGAAATCGTGGTCGTGGATGATGGTTCAACCGATGGTACCGCGGAAGCGGTTCACAGCTTGGCGGCTCAGGAATCCCGCATCCGCTTCTACCGCCTGGAACGGAATCAAGGCAAGACGGCTGCGATTCGCCACGCTCTCGAGCAGGCACAGGGAAACGTGGTCATCATCCAAGATGCCGATCTGGAATACGATCCAGCCGAGATTGTCGACGTCATCGCTCCGATCCGAGACGGGCATGCCGATGTCGTCTATGGGAGCCGTTTCCTGGTTCGCCGTGCCGCGCGCGTCTTGTACTTCTACCATTACTTGGCCAATCGTGGCCTCACGTTTCTCTCGAATCTGTTGACGAACCGAAACATGACCGACATCGAGACGTGCTACAAGGCCTTTCGGGCCGGCGTGATCGGGCCGCTGCGACTGACCAGCCACGGTTTTGGCATGGAGATTGAACTGACGGCCATGATCTGCAAGACCCGGGCGCGCTCCTACGAAGTACCGATTTCCTATTATGGCCGAAGCTATGAAGAGGGCAAGAAAATCGGCATCACGGATGGTATTATGGCCATCTTTTATATACTCTATTACAACCTGATCAAGCCCTGGCTGCCTTCGGGTCGAGAATACGTGCGCCAGGTCAACGACTTCCTGACGGGGACGAACCCCCACGCCGTGGGCGAGCGGAACAGCCTGCCAGGAGGAGCGCACGCCGCCGTGGGCGACCGGCCAGGGACCCCAGCGGCGCCCGGCGCGTGGGGGGTGGCCAACAGCCCCGCCGAAGTCCACGCGGCTCGCAGCGAGCACACCCAGGCCTAATCGAGGCCGTCCCAAGGCCCTTCGGGAGATCGCGTCATGCGCAGCCGATCCGCCGTGTTTGCTGTGGTTGCTTTCACCATATGTGTACTATCACTATATAAAATATGGTCTTATCGGGGTTACGTCCTGTACGGCTGGGATGCCCAGTACTACTACGCCCAGGCCCGGAGTCTCTTGTTCGAGGGGCGCCTCGACATCACCGATTCTCTGCAATTAACACCACAAAAGGATCCTTTTGACCGGGATGGCGATGGCTATCTCGAACAGCCACCGCGCCAGGGGGGCCGGATCCTGAACAAGTACCCCATCGGGCTCTCGCTGCTGGAAATCCCCTGGCTCACGCTCGGGCACGCGGTACGGACGACCGGGCGCTGCGGCAGCCTCGCCGGCACCTCCGAGACACCGTTGGGCTATTCCAAGGTCGAGATGGCCACGGTGGCGGTCGGGCTCGCGGCGTACACCCTGTTCGGCCTGTTGCTCTTGTGTCGATCGGTGCAACAGCAATACCAATCGGGCTGGTCGGAATTCGCTGTCGCGACGACTCTGATGGGTACGAGCCTGTTTTATTATTACGCGGTCTTCCCTTTTATGTCCCATGGCGTCGCCTTTGCGCTCGTTGTCCTCATCCTCTGGCAAGCGCTGCGGCTGAGGCAAATGCCGGACCCGGGTCTGTTCCCGTTTCTGGCGCTGGCCGCCGCCGCGGGCCTGCTCTTCCTGGTCCGGCCCCAACAAATCCTGCTCTTGCCGCTCCTCGTACCGTATCTCTGGCCGGCGATCGCGCGCTTTCGCCACGCGCCGGTGCTCTTGTGCATTCCGGGTGGGCTCTTCTTGGCCCTTTGCGGTCTCCAGGTTGTCTGTAACTATTTCAACTTTGGGACCTATTCGCTCAGCGGGTACGCGGGAACGAATGAGGGGTTCGACTGGTGGCACCCAAACTGGTACATCGTTCTTTTCAGTCCTCATCGGGGACTGTTCTGGATGAACCCAATTGTTTTAATCGCTATCTATGGCTTTGTGCGTTATCGGGTGCTATCGTGGTTTGAAGGAGCGGTTCTCTTGCATGGAATCACGCAGCTCTACCTGATCGCCACGTGGAGCTCCCCGGGGCAAGGGGACGCGTTTGGGCCACGGATGTGGTGCGAATGTACCCCTCTCGTTGCCCTCGGCATCGCCAAGCTCATGTCGCATGCGGCCCCGCGCAGGCGCTGGATGTGGGCGACGATCTGTCTCGGAGCAGTCCTCTGGACCAATACTCTCCTGGTACTTTATATCAAGGGGCAGCTGGTCGCATCGTGTTCGCACACAGACCTGTTCAGGCTTGTCCTTACTCGAGAGCTGTGATACCCCTCGTGAGTTTTCTGCCCGTGTTCGCCCCGGGCCTGTGCAGCTCGATGGTCCTGGGTCTAGCCTTGAGGTAAAAAGGCGTAGAGACCCACGTTCTTTCCGGTCCAACGTAATTCCAGCTTCCCCGTGCTGAGCCGTGTAGACGAAAGTTCAGTGATTCGCCTGCCCACCTGGTCGTGGGTGTGGCTGATGAGAATCCACAGTGTGCCATCCGTTGAGGGTGCAAGCTCTTCAAGACAGGCGAAGAACGTGCTAGGCGAGTACAGCCAGGGGCCTCGCCGGAGTGACCCAGCGATGGCTCGTCGAATCACCAGGTTGTTGACATAGGCTGCTTCGTCCAGTACCACAACATCTTGCGTTGTCGCGCGCGCCGCAACCTGATCGAGCAACGGCCCTACGCTGCTTACCTCACCGTCCGTGTTGATCGCTTCCTTGACCACGACAAGGAGGAGACACACGGACAACCCCCACAAAACCCCGTGCTCGCCATTCGTCGCCATGACTCGGCCGAGACTTGACATCCACAAAGTCTGGTGTGGCGCTGCCGCACCGGGAAGGGCAACCAACCAGGTAAGGATCTCCATCACTCGGACAACCACCGCCGGGATTAACATCAATAGGGACAGGTTTAGAAGGCAGATCATACTGATGTTCACCCGATCAACCAAAGGCCAGAAGCGGAGAAGATTGGCCACAATCGGCAGGACGATCGACCCCAGTGCCACGACGGAGGTAATCCAGTCTCGTCGAAACCAAATCATCCACCCGGCCAAGGCAGCGACAACAAGCGCTCCGGACGGAACGCTGGGATAACGGTCCCAGGCACTCGCGAGGAGACTTTGTAACCGCACCCACACGTCCATCGGCAACATCCAACTCGCCCTGAGAAAATCATTGGCCCAGTACTGATGGAGTGCGTCACTGCCAGCGATCCAGCGCAGGTAGGTGAAATAATGCATCATCCCCAGGAGCGCAACCATTGCACAAGCCCCCCAAAAGCGCATCACCGCGTGCAGTCTACGGGCAAAGGCAAAGAGCATGATGAGCAGGCTGGTACTCGCTGCCAGCGCGAATACTCCAGGAAGTGTCATGACGACTGCCATACTCGCTACAGCGAACCAGGCGATCAACGAACCGTTGCCACCACGGCTGGCAAGGGAGTCCGGCTCGGAACGATGTTCTTGGTCCCCCAGCGTGTCTCCTTGAGAGCCCACCTGGCTGCCGCCGTGATGGGGGACTACACGGTCGGAATACCAGCGCGTTAGGATGCAGAGCCAGACAGTCACGCTCGCAGCAGCCATGTATTCCTTGACCTCCATGGCATAGTGCTGAAAGAGAGGGCACAAGAGGATTCCCATTGCCACCGTTACGCCGGTCGCGACACTGCGCCAGAGGCGACTGACATAGACCAAGATGCCCAGGAGCAGGGCAAGTGCACTGAGAATAGAGGGAAGCCGAAAAATGGCCGGCCACAGGGTGGCTAGCGGTGAGAGCCAATGCTCTAAGGCCATATAGCCCGCTGCGGCTGGCTGACGATTCGCCATAGTCGCTTGCCAAGTATCCGCGAGGGTCTCCTCCAGCGCGTACTCCACGACCCAGGCTTCGTCCAGCCATAGGGACCGCTTCAGCTGGGAAGTCAGGACGACCGTCAGCCCCGCCAGCAAAAAGAGAGCGCCAATCAGATATTGCCCGACACCGCGGAAGCGGAGGATTGCACGCGTCATAGTAACCCTCTTCAGTCTGGCAGGGCTTGCCCGTGTGCCGATCGGAAGGGAGCTTCCTTGCAGAGATCCGCGAGCGGAGGGTCGATTCCTCCGCTCGGTGCTCCCTGTGGTCTAAGCAGCTCCGCAATAATAATTGGACACGTCCTTTGGAGTGCGGCGATTCATCGCCGCTTTGTTTGGTCCGAAAGCGGCGAT
>JBGQLF010001072.1:0-4384 GCA_041499985.1 Gemmataceae bacterium | reverse complement strand
GTTTAGCCGCGAGCCTCGGGCGAGCGCGGGGCTCGCGGCTAACCGGATATTCTCAACGTGAATATTTCATGCACCTCCCGCGTCCAAAGGATGAATCCCGGGAGGCGGAGGGGAGGGACGCAACGAACCCCACAAGGAGAGGATGCCGTTCCGTCCTCGAAGCCTCCTCGACAGCCCATGAATCCGAGTGGTTCGTGGGCTGTCTTTTCAACCTGGACAAAGGACAACGAGCCGGAGGCGGATGCAACGCTTGCCTTCGGCTCGCTGCTTCACCAAGCGGATTATGTGGATGTCTGTACGGCCTGGAATAGATCGGCCATCTTGACGCCCAGGCCAAGCGAGATTCGGTAAAGGGTTTCGATCGAGGCGGAGTTCTTGCCCAACTCAATCTGCGACAGGTAACCCAAGGACACGTTGGTGCGTTGCGCCATCTGGGCCAGGGTCAGACTGAGGCCCTTGCGCCGTTCGCGAATGGCGGCGCCCAGGGAGACCCGTAACGCCTCTTCCGACATGCGCAACAGCCCTTTACTTTGCAAGCAGCGCATGACCACGCGCTGGAGCTGCGCGATCTGAAAAGGCTTGGTCAGGTAGTCGTAGGTGCCGGCGCGCAGACAATGCAGGGCACTGTCAATCGTGGGGAAGGCCGTCACCACGATCACGCTCGCCTCGGGTTGGTGCTCGCGCACCCAGTTCAGCACGCGCTCCGAGTCCAGGCCCGGGATGACATAGTCGAGAATGACGATGTTAAAAGACTTCTCGTGTAGCTTGGCTTCCATCTCGAGCGGCTCCGAGACGACATCCACCGTGAAATCGTCGTGAGCCAAGGCCGCCTGGATGACCCGGCAAACTGCGGGATCGTCATCCATGATGAGGATGCGCACGTCTCCGGCACAGTAGAGACCGTTGTGGCGGCTGTCCTGCGGGTGGCTACTGAGGCCCGTCGCCGTGCTCGTAGGGGCAAATGACGGAGCCATCACTGGGTCGTCAATTCGAAGACTAATCAAAGGTTTCTCCTTCTCTTACCAATGTCGAAAAAGACCGTGTCACAGGCTCTTGTCCCCAGGAAAGGCCTCGCCACTGGCACCATTTCCAGCGGCGGGTCGATCCAGGGCGACTTGGACCGCGCGTAGCAGGCCTTCGGGACGGAAGGGCTTCGGCAGCAGATCGAAATTGCCGCCCGTCCAGCTCTCGCCGGCGAAGCCGGTCGGAACGTGCCCACTAGTGAACAGAACGCTGACGTTAGGATTCTGGTGGAGCAACTGCCGCACCAGATCGAAGCCGCTCATGCGCGGCATGACCACATCGGAAAGCACCAGCTGGAACGGCTCGTCGGCGGTGGCGAAGGCATCCAGCGCTTGGAGCCCATCGACCGCGGCCTGGACGCGATAGCCCGCCCGTTCCAGGGTACTGCAAATGAGCTGGAGGGTCGGGGGATCATCATCCACGACCAGCACCTTGGGTCCCTTGGCCGTCACCGATGTCGTGGGCAAACCGGGGCGCGGAGCGGCCGTCTTGCTGGCTACCAACGGCAAAAAGACCTGCACCACGGCTCCCCTTTCCCGTCCTAAATCCAGGCGGAGACCCCCGCGGTTGTTGTGCACGATGCCATAGACGGAGGCCAGGCCCAGGCCACGATGCCGAGGCTTGGTGCTGAAGAACGGCTCGACGAAGAGCCGATGCCGTGCTTCGGGCGTAAAACCGCATCCGGTATCGGCGATGGTCAGTTCCACGCAGGGTCCCGGCGGCGGATTGCCGAGCAACTCCAGGCAGTCGGCTTCCAGCAGGTCGATTTGGCGCGCTGCCACGGTAACGGTCCCCGTCGTGGCGATCGCTTCGCGGGCATTGTCCAGCAGTTGAGCCAGCAGATGCTTCAACGGTTCGGGTTCGATCGCGACCGGGGGCAGATCCGAGGGTACCATGGTTTTCAGAGCGACCGCGGCTCCCCAGCCCGGCCGCAAGCGAGCCTGCTCATCCGTTATCGCCCCGGCCAACGACGTCGCGCAGGCACGAGCGCCGCCGCGCTTGCTGAACAGGTTCAGCTGTTGGATCAGCTTGGCCCCCTGTTGCGCGCCGTGAAAGATCTCGGTCACGTATTGATGAACTGCGGAGCCGTGGAGCAATTGCCCCAGGCTCAGTTCCGCGAAACCGAGCACTCCCGTGAAGACATTGCCGAAATCATGGGCCAACCGCCCCGCCACGAACGCCGAATCCTCCATCCGTTGTTGGAGCCGGGCTTGATCCAGCCAGCGTGTTCCTCGGCCCGTGCCAACCTCGACCTCGGGCAACCGGGCGAGGAGGGCGGCGGCCAGCGTCAGGGCCCCTTGCTCTCCCGGCGTCCAGCTGCGCGGCTCGGGGTCTTCCAGCCACAGCAGCCAGCCCGCCGCATCGTGCGGACAATACGCCGCTAACAAGCAGCTTCGCCCACCGGACAGGCGGGCCGGCACCGCGGTCGGGAGCTTCCGCACCTGGCTCAAGAGGAGAGGCTGTTCCTCCCAAGGCCTGGAGGGAGCGCGAAGCACGTCGCCGGCGGTATCGATCCGGAGCTTGACAACTGCGATCTCCTGGCGGATACCCGCCAAGCCGGCCGCCGTGGCGCCAAACGCTCGCGCCAACTCTCCGAGAATTTGTTCCAGCGGTGGCGGATCACTGACCTGCTTGAGCAGCAGATCGTGAACAAAATCCAGTGCGAATCGACTCGCGTCCGCAACCGGAGCTTGAGGGGCGGCGCTGTCAGGCTGTGCGAGAGTTGGTGTCATAGTGTCATCTACATGTAGCCCAAGAATGGCTGGTCCCGTTTCGGTGGATGACTGAACTGTAGGTCAGCTTCCGCCACAAAGTCAAATCCACGTAGATAAAATCATGCATCTTTCGCCCGCAGCACAGAGGCACAGGCAGTTCCTGGCGGAGCCGGAAACTGCTGCGGAGACGGAAAAATGCTTGGTGGACAACACGTTACAGACAGGGCACGCGTCCGAACGAGTTGTTTGCTTGAGGATGGGTCCGGATCGAATTTCGGACGCCTGCACTCTCTTCAGGATGAGAATCCTGCTCCACAGGAATCAGCAGCTGACCCGAACGAAAGGAAGAAAGGTCCTAGACTTAACGCGACCCAAGTTGACCTGAGCTCTGAGCTCGACTGAGCCCGACGCGCCAGCGTGGCAGGCTGCCTGCCTCGCTGGCGCGTCGGGCTCAGGTTAAACCACCGTGCGCCGAGTATAGCCTGAGCTTGGCGTAAGCTGCCGCAGGAGATTATCGCTCTTTCTGAATCTGTTTTAGAGCCTCCGCGGCCGCTTCGCGGACGCTGGCACGGCTGTCATTTTTCTGGGTCGCGGTCAAGGCGGGCACCGCGTCCCGTGCAGCCGCACCCAGGTTGGCCAGCTCCCCGATCGCCGCCAAGCGGACTTCGATCACGTCGTCCTTGAGGCATTCCGCCAAGGCCGGAACCGCCTCCTTGGTGCTCTTGCCCAGATTGCCGAGGGCGCGAATCACCAGCGTGCGGACGTACTTGTCCTCGTCCTTGAGCGCGGCCACGATGGCGGGCAAAGCGGCCTTGGCCTGGGGTCCAATCTGGCTCAGGGAGTGTGCCGCGGCTCGACGCACATCCGTTTCTGGATCTTTCAGGGCCTGGGCCAGGGCGGGAGCCCCGGGCGCGGCAACGACTCCAAGAATCCCCAAGGCTTCGGCGATGCTGCGGCGTACCTCCGGCTGCGTGTCGTGGGTCAGTGCCTCGGCCAAGCTCGGCACGGCCTCGGCGGCATCGGCGCCGAGCCGGCCCAGCGTATACGCGGCGGAGCTGCGTACAAAGCGATCCGAGTCCTTGAGTACCTCGATCAAGGTCTCCAAGGCCGGTCGGGCATCGGATCCCATGCGGGCCAGGCTCTCCGCCGCCGCGGCGCGGGTCCCGGCGTGCCGATCCTTGAGGGCCGTGCCCAGGGCTGGCACTGCCGCCTTGGCACTACTTCCCATGCGCCCCAGTGCGATCGCCGCTGCTTCACGCACCGCATCGACGGCATCGGTCAGTACGATCCTGAACAAGGCATCGACCGCCTCCTTGGCATCTGGTCCCAGCTGTCCCAACACCTGGACCGATCCGCGCCGGACCGCTGCGTCTGGGTCTTTGAGAGCTGCGATTACTCCGGGGACGACGCCCTGGACCTTCGGACCCAGAATCCCCAGGGCGATGAGGGCGGCTCGACGGTTCTCGGCCTTGGGGTCGCTGCGCAACGTCTCCAGCCATTCCGAGGCTTTCTTTCCTCGGACACTCGGCTCTTCTTGGGCCCAGGCAGAACTGTCTTGCCACAGGGCGATCACACTCAGCATGGTGCACGCACAGACCATAAGTCGGCTCAACATGGCCAACCCTCGGAACGGCAGGCGATCCGGG
>JBGQLF010001071.1:0-4385 GCA_041499985.1 Gemmataceae bacterium | reverse complement strand
GGGTAGTCCTGGGTCCAGAGTGTGGCCCAGCGATACGCTGCCTCGAGGTAGTTGGCTTGGAGGTCGCCCTGAAGAAGTGCTTCCAGAATAATCTTTTTCTGGTCGGGATAGTTTGCCATATAGCGGCGCAAAGTCGTCTCCAC
This sequence comes from Gemmataceae bacterium, assembly GCA_041499985.1. Lineage (GTDB taxonomy): Bacteria > Planctomycetota > Planctomycetia > Gemmatales > Gemmataceae > JBGQLF01. The sequence goes on along the minus strand of JBGQLF010001071.1, from coordinate 4,242 downwards.
CGAGCGCACCAAGCCGACCTGGGCTTGCAGCAGCAGATCTTCCAAATCGAGCAAGGCCGGCGACCACTGGAGACGACGGGCTGCCTTCAAATGGGCGCGGGCGTCGTCCAGGTCCCCGGCCCGCCGGCAGGTGCGCGCCATGACAAACTGGGCTTCGCCGTTGGTAGGCCAGATCTCCAGACAGATCGCCAGGTGCCTCCGCGCCGGTTGGAACCGATACTCCTCCAGAGCGTGCTGGGCCTGGCGCCAATGATAAGCGGCACGCACCTGGGGATAGAGGATGAACCAGCCGACACCGCCGATGAGCAGCGGGCAAAGCACGAGCACGGCGGATCTCAGAAGCAGGTGCGCCCGGAGCTGCGTTGGGAGCGCCTGGAAGCGGCACCAAGCAGTGCCTGGGAGAATCGAACCGCTATCCGAGGACGGGGCTGGGACCATGTTGCGCGGACTCGGAACTCTTGGTGCTTCTAGACAATACCCAGACATGGTATTCTGAGACACGGTCCCGTTGCAAGGATCCGTTTAGCGGGGAGCCGCAGGCGACCGTGTCCCCGCGGTCGCCTGCGGCTCCCCCGTCAAACAGACCAGACGTTCACAACCTCAGCCCGTGCAGCACCCGAAGTGAGGAGGTCCTGTTGGTCCGACGACTTGCTAGACCGATCCCTACGGCGGCCGTGGTCGCCCTACTGCTGGCCCTGGTCTGCGGCAGTTACGCCGTTTTCGTCCGCGGGCGCTCGCCCACGCCGGAGCCGGCCGATGACCCATGGTCCCAGGCTCAGCGGGCTCTCGCGGAAGACCATCTACCCCAGGCTATCGGACACCTGCGGCGCACTTTGGCAACCAGGCCGTTCTATGCCAAGGCCCGCTTCCTGCTGGCCCGTGCCTCGAGACGCAGTGACGATGTGGCCGGCTGGCAGCACCATCTGTACCGGGCAGAAGCCCTCCAGTGGCCGCGCGACGAGATCGATCTCGAACGCCGCCTCCTGCGCGCGCAGTCGGGCAGCCTGCGGGACATCGATCCGGTCTTGTTGTCGTTCCTCGACTCCTTCCATTCCGATACCGGACTGATCTTGGAGGCGATCGTGAAAGGATTCCTGGAGAGCTACCGGCTCCAGGAGGCCGTCTCCTGGGCTAACCGCTGGCTGGAGCGTTACCCGGAGGACTACCGGTCCTGGCTATACCACGGCCGAGCGTTCTACCTCAACGGCACGCGCCAGCAAGCCCTCGCGGATTACCGCCGTGCCTGGGAGCTCAAGCCGGACCAGCCGAGCCTGCGCCTGTGGCTGGCCGCCGCCTTGATGCTGGACGGTCAGTTTAGCGAAGCGCTAGCGCATTTCGAGGCCAGCCTCCGGGAGCAGCCGGACCAACCCAACGCCCTTCTGGGAGCCGCGAACTGCCTCCTGGAGCTGAACCGAAAAGATGAAGCGCAAGCGCGATTGGATGAGCTGTTGTCGCGGCAGCCGACAAACGCCGCTGCCTTGCTGGTCCGGGCGCGGTTGGAACTCGACCGGGATGCGCCGGCGGAGGCCCTGAGCTGGCTGCGGCGGGCCGAGGCGGCGGCTCCCCAGGATCCGGGGATCGTCCATGCTCTCGTCCTCGCTTACCGCCAACTTGGACGCCGCGACGAGGCAGAGCAGTATCAGCGTAGGCAGAACGAGTTACAGGAACTGACCCAGCGGTTTGAAGAAGCACGCAAACGGGCGATCCTCGAGCCGGAGAGCGTCGCCCTTCGATATGAGGTCGGAGCCTTGTGCCTGCGCCTGGGCCACGATGAGGAGGCAGTCCGTTGGTTCGAAAGCGCCCTGTTGATTGATGCCAACCATCAGCCGAGCCACCAGGCGCTGGCTGACTGGTATCAGAAGCAAGGCGATGTCCGGCGCTCGGAGGCACATCGCCGCGCGTCAGTGAGAGACTGAAACAACGAGAGAGTACTGAGTACTGAGTACCCAGGACGGATGACGTTCTCACGCTGTCAGTCTTTCACACTCTCACTTCCCAACTCTGCCAACCGCCGGCGTGCCCGCTCGTTGGCTGGGTTGCACGCCAGCGCCGCCCGCAGGGCAGTGCGAGCTTCCTGCCGCCGATTCAGCTTGAGGCACTGGTCCGCGATGTCGCAGCGCACTTCGTCGTCCCAGGGCCGCTCGCTGGCCTTCTGGAACAGCTGCGTCAGCTCGGTCCGAACGTGTTGTGTCTCCTGTACCTGGCGTTGGTGTTCCTTGGCGCGGTCCAGATCTTTGAGCTGTTGATAGGCCTGGACAAGGTGCTGTCGGTTGGCGTAGTCCTGTGGATCCAGTTGCACTGCCTGCTCCAAGAGGGGAACGGCGTCGCCTGGCCGGTCCTCCAGAAGGTAGAACTGGGCACGCAGCCGCAGGGCCCGGAATAACTTCGGATCGGCCTGGAGCACCCGATCGAGTAGAGCGACGGCTTCGTCGGTCCGCCCCAGGCCCCAGAGGCATTCGGCGCGGAGAGCTTGCAGGGCGGGTCCCTGGCGCAGCGGCTCCGGACAGCCATCGAGCAGTTCCAACGCAGCCCGGTAGTCGGCGTGGCGGTCGATCAACTCCTCGATCAATTCCTGGATCACCTGGGCGCGATCTTCCGGCGTGAGGCGCCGCCGGAGTGCCTCCTGGTAAGCGTCGACGGCTTCCGTGGTGCGATGGTGGTCGCGGCAGAACAAGCCAATCCAGCGGAAGGGCCTGCCCTCTTGCGGGTCGAGCCGGCCCCATTCGCGCAGATGGCGGACCGCCTGCCAGGGGCTGCTGGTGTCGATGTAGATGGCCGCCAGCCAGCGGTGGGCCTCCTTAGAGTCGGGGTAGCGGCTGACCACGGCGTCTAGTCCCTCGGCGGCCAGGTAGCGCTCGCCCAGCTGGACCAAGCATTCCGCAGCCAGGACCGCCGAGTCGGCGCCAAGGAGGCCATCGTCTGCGACCTGGCTGAGTTCCCGCAGCGCCCGGGAGAACAGGGTCCGGGCACCGGCATTCAGCGGTGCCGGTGCGGTACTGTCCGCTTCGGACCGTAACTGCGACCGTCCCAGGCGAAGCCAGATCTCGCCGCGCAAGGAGTGCGCTTGCGGGACATGACCGCGCTGCTCCAACTGGTCGACGATCCGCTCAGCCGCGCCAGCGTCTCCCTTCTCCAGGTCGGCCCGGGCCCGGCGTAGTAGAGAGTCGGGGCGCGTCGTGTACGCCCAGTAGCCAGCCGTGCCGGCGACCGTGGCCAGCAACAGCCCACACCATAGCACCCGCGACCGGGTGATCAAGAGCATGGCGGCCATCCTCCAGATTGGGAAGGAAGAACAAAGAATCGCATCTGCTTCCGCCTTCCTCCTTTCTCCTTACGGAAAGGCCTTTCGCGGCGGGGCTACGTACACGTCCGTGTCCGGGTGAGCCTGTCGCCACGCCCCCCACGTCGTCCGCTCGAAGTCTGCGCGGGCATAGGGGAAAGGCGGTGCTTTGGGGTCGATGCTCACCAGGTTGTTCAGGGCATAGAAGTGGTCGCCGTGGGCACGCACATACATCTGGCCGCGGTACCAGCCGCCAAACGTCAAGTGGAGGCGGGGACTGCCTTCGTCCTCCTGTACGACGGCGGTGCAGCCGGTGCGGTCGCAGTAAGCCACGCTCACGGGGCGGTCGCCGAGGTGGTCGTTGACGACATGCACCATTGGGAGGTCGCAGAAGGCGCGGATACGGTACGCCCGGTGTTTCCCGTCAACGGAGACGCCGATAACCGGCTCGTCCTCCTTGAGGTCCGCAGCGCGGGCAGACACAACTGCCGGGTCGTCGATAGCGTAGGCCGGCACTTTGGGGAAATCGGAAGGGGCAGCCTCAACGATCGGGGATTCAGGGGCCAGAGCCGGCTGGAGAAAGACAGCGCTGGCGGCCGCGGCCGCGATTCCAGCCGCTCCGGCCGCCAGCAGGCCCCAACGGGTCCACCAACTCGAGGTACCTGGGGACTGCGCCGGCGTGGGCGGGGAGGGAGGGTGATTGGGCACCGTGAGGTTCCTCGTGAGCCGGGTAGTTTCTTGCGCCACTAAATCACCGTGCGTGAATCCGCAGCGGGGCCCCCACCCCGCTTGTCGGGGTGGAGCCGAGGTTCGTCATCAGAAAGCGGCGCTGTCCCCTGCCGGCCCCCACCCCGCTTGTCGGGGTGGAGCCGGGGTTCGTCATCAGAAGGCGGCGCTGTCCCCTGCCGGCCCCCACCCCGCTTGTCGGGGTGGAGCCGGGGTTCGAGGCAGCACGGCCAAGG
>JBGQLF010001070.1:0-4395 GCA_041499985.1 Gemmataceae bacterium | reverse complement strand
TGACCTTCCCCCCCTCCGGGTGGATGAAGGGGGCGCCGTCCGCGTTGGCAAAAGTCGTATCAGCCTCGACCTGGTCGTCGAGCAATACGAGAACGGCATGACGCCGGAAGACCTAGTCCGCGCCTACGATACCCTGGTGCTGGCCGACGTCCACGCCGTCGTCGCCTACTACCTCCGGCACCGCGATGAAGTGCGGGCCTATCTGAAGCGACGAAAAGAAGAAGCCGAGACCCTACGGGCGAAGATCGAGGGCGATCGCCCGCGCGTCTCGCGGGCAGAGCTGCTGGCGCGCCGCAGTGCCAGGGAGAAGGCCGATGCTCCGACTGGCCAGTGACGCCGATGTCCACGGCGAGATCATCCGCGGCCTACGCCGTCGTCTGCCGGAGATCGATTTGGTGCGTGTCCAGGACGCCTTGCCCGAAGGCACGGCCGACTCCCAGGTCCTGGCCTGGGCCGCAGCAGAGAACCGGATCCTCATCACCAACGACCGGAACACGATGGTTGGTTTCGCTTATCAGCGGGTGGCGATGGGAGAATTAGTCCCTGGCCTCATCACCACGACCAACGAGCAGTCCATCGGCTCGGCGATCGACGATATCCTGATCGTCGTGGAGTATATGCCGGAGGAAGAGATCAGGGATCAGGTCGTCGTCTTCCTGCCCTTCCGGGGATAACGTCCCGCGTTGCACTGGCTGGTGCCCCTGGGGCCGAAAGGAGGGCTAGCCCATCGGAAATTCTACGCTATATTGGAGGAATCCGGTTTCACGATCCCTTGAGAGAGCCAAGCCAATGCAGCCGGATCCAGACAACCCGGTCCCCAGGGACGCAAAGCAGGACCAGGAGAAGTTACTCCAGAACGAGCCATTGTCCCAGCTCCCCGGCAAGATTCCCCCTCTCATCGAGCGCTCGCAGGAAGCCTTCCGTCGTGATTTACCGGACCTTTTGAAGATGAAGGGGCGTTCTCGCCAGTGGGTCGCCTATCACGGTGACAGACGGATCGGTTTTGCCCCAACAAAAACGGAGCTTTACCAGGAGTGTTTGCGTCAAGGTTTCCAGCGCGGTGAATTCGTCGTGCGTAGCATCGAGCCGGAGGTGCCCAGGGAAGCCGCGATTCTCTTTTAGGCCCGGCCGGTTTGGGGCGATGAGGCAGAGTATCTAGATGTATTCGGTGCGATTGAACATTTCGCTGGATTGCAGGACGCTGTCCATGAGGAGGAGCGCGTCAATGATTTGTCGTCGGCTGCGCGTTTTTGGTACATGGTAGGCGATGCCAGCATGAGGTTCCCCGCGGGCTTGAAAATCTGCTGCCAGCCGCAGGAAATCCTTATCGACTGTATACACGACCCGGCCTTCGTGCCGCGCAAAACGGAGCTGGTCTTCGTCGGGCAGCTCCTTGCGACCAAGCTCCGTTACCGTCACGACGTCCACCCCGGCAGCTCGAAGGGCAGGCACCACCTTTTCGTCCGTGCATTCATCGAAGAAAAAGCGCAGGGCCATGGTTACTACTTCGCTTGCTCGCGCTCCCGGAGTTTTTCCTGCACGAGCGAAGGAGATTGCTTTCGCAGTTCTTCGGCGAACCGATTTCCTTCTTCGATCGACGCGTCGATCTCCTCCCGGTGGTCGTAGTAGTAAGCCAACGCCGCGTGAATCTGCGCGACCGTGATGTGCGAGTGGGACTCCTGGTACTCCTGTGGGCTTTCGCCGTGATGCACCACGGCTTCCGCGATCATCTCCACGGTAATGCGCGTGCCATCGATGCGCGGCTTGCCCCGATTCGTACCCGGCGTCTTGACGATATAATGGTATTCCATGACGATCTCCTCTTGCAGTCACTGCTTGATGAAGGCATTTTACCACATGTGGGGAAGATAGTGCCAACCCTAGCCGTGGAGCGCGTTGCCATGCGATTCCTCCTCCTGTCGCTGATGCTGGCTGGCGCCGGACGGGCATTGTCTGCCGAGGAACCCCGAGTGAACGGTCCCGCAGCTCCCACACCCGAGAGTCGTGCCCTGGCTTATCTCCAGCGTGAAGTGCCGCGCTGGTCTACGGAGAACAAGTGCTACTCGTGCCACAACAACGGTGATGCCGCGCGCGCCCTGTATACGGCAGCACGGCTGGCATACCCCGTGCCGCCGCAGGCGCTGGCCGACACGTCGCGTTGGCTGGCACAGCCGCAGCAGTGGGACCACAACGGCGGCGAGGGGCCATCCAACGACAGGAGAACGGCCCGCCTTCAATTTGCCGCCGTGCTCGTGGACGCTCTCGATGCGGGACTCGTGAAGGACCGGCAGGCGCTGGTGCGGGCGGCCGAGCTGGTGGCCGAGCATCAGCATGCGAATGGTTCCTGGCAGGTCGTGGCGGAGGGCACCCTCGGTTCGCCGGCCACCTATGGAGTTTGTCTGGCTACGGCCGTGGCTCGCCAGACGCTGCACCGGGCCGATCCGCAACGCTTCCGGACGGCCATCGCCAAAGCGGATCAGTGGCTGCGCAAGGCGACGCTGCAAAACGTGCTGGATGCGGCGGGGGTGCTGCTCGGCCTGGAGGGAAGCACCGATCCCGAGGCCCTGGCGCAGCGACGTCAGGCCCTGACGCTATTCCGCGAAGGGCAGTCCAAGGACGGCGGCTGGGGGCCGTATGTCAACTCGCCGCCCGAGCCGTTCGACACCGCGTTGGTGCTCCTGGCTCTCGCAAGCCTTCCGGAGCAAGGAGAGAACAAAGCCAGGATGCAGCGGGGGCGAGCGTATCTGATCGCCACGCAGTTGCCCGACGGCAGTTGGCCAGAGACCACTCGACCGGCCGGCGCCGAAAGCTACGCGCAGCGGCTCTCGACCGCCGGCTGGGCGACACGGGCGTTGTTGGCGACGCGGACGTTGCCAGCCGCACGCTAACGCTCTGGTTTGGTCATTTGGAAGAACCCGCCGCCTGGACCTGAAACGGGATCTGCACTGTTTCCGCCTTCACCTGGCGCTCGATCGGACGAAAAACATCCACTTCGAAAGGACGAGCGATGTTGTTGCCGGCCAGGTCTTCCAGCGTCGTTTCGACCACCAACTGATAACGGCCGGCCCGCCAGGCCTGTTGCGGGCTGAGTTGCCAGCGCGTCTCTTCCTGGGAGATCGTCACCGTGCCAGGGATCGTCTGTCCTTGCGCATCGGTCACGTGGAGCACCCGTCCCAGCATGGCGTGATCGAGCGTTTTGGGAAAGTCCACGGTCAGCGGCTCGATCTGTCCGGCCCGCGGTGACCGCAGCTTCCAGGTCTTGGGGTCCACTGGCTGTTCATCGAGAGGACCGACACGGAAGGTTTTGCGGTACGATTCTTTGAGCGGATTTCCCTGGGCGTCGTTCCAGTGGCGGTCGATCACGAACGTGTAGCGTTTGCCTGCTTCCAGGATCGGTCCCAGATCCTCGCGCGGCTTAAGGCCTCGTTTGACGCGGCCTGGATCAAAGAGCAGCGTGAAACGCTTGCCCTGCGGATCCCAGAGTTCTTGGCCGAGCTCCAGGAAGGCGAAGTCCACCTTCTTACCCGCGGCGTCCAGCAGCTGGACGTGCTCGTATGCCTCGCCGCGGCTCATCGGGGCCGAGAAGTGGATATAGAACTTCAACTGGTTTTCTGGGAGCGTATCCCGGCTCGGATAGACCTGCTGGACCACCGTGGTTGCCGTCGCGGGCGGCTTGGGGATGACGAACTCGGCTACCAGCGGGCTCATGCTGGCGCCCGATCGGCCGGGCAGCCGAGAAGGATCGAAGACGGCCCGGTAACGCAGACCGCGCGTCAAGGGGAAGCGCGGCTCAAAACGGAGTACGCCGTCGGCCACCCGGTAGGAGCCAAGAATCGCCGGCTGGTTGACTCGATCCGTCGTTCCCTGATCGACGTGGACCGCGAAGAGCGCGGTCCATTGCTCCGCTTTCAGCTCGGTCTTGGCCAGGTCAGCCAGCGTGGCGGGATCAAGACCCGCCACCGTAAAGGCGGTCTTGCCTGCGTCCGTGCTTTCATGGTGGAGCTGGATCGTGGGCTGTCGGGGCATCGGAGAGGACGCAGCCTGGGCCACCTCCTGGCTATTCCCAGCGGCAGACACCGGGGTACTCCCCCAAGGGGGGACGTACTGGAGAACAACCCCGGTTGCCAGGAGCACCACCGCAAGCCAAAGCAACCAGTGCCCGCTCAGCTCGCAACAGGGTAAGTACGGTCTGGCGATAATCCTCGTCTCCAACGCTGTAGAGGAGCAATCGTGGCGCTTCACGGGAGTAATTCCTCTCCTCGTTGAGCACGAAGCGTTAGCGAAGGACACAGGCGTCCCTCGCTAGCGCGTCGGGCTCATGGCAGCGATCGGCGATCACGGCAGCGCTCCTCGATGAGCCCGACGCGCTAGCGAGGGACACAGGTTTCCCTCGCT
>JBGQLF010001069.1:0-4399 GCA_041499985.1 Gemmataceae bacterium | reverse complement strand
GCCGCCTCGTGAGTGAGCCTTTCAGTACGCTGCCACTCTACTGGGTGAGCTATTATGGGGGAGATCCAAGCATTCCTGGAGGAATCTTGGTCTCCCCTTTTGCCGACCTGAATGTCCCCCTTTTCCCGGCTGTCAGCGCGAGGAACGAGTGTCCCGTGCAGGGGAAGGTAGGCCATCGTCTCCGCCCGGCAACTCGTCGGGTGCCCGTATTAGTAGTCCAGGTTCGCTCCGAAGTTGGGGATGCTGCCTGAGCGGACCTCTTTGGACCAGGCTTCGAGCTTGTCTCGCTTCCAGAAACTGCCACAAAGCTCGAAGTACTCCAGCACCGCCTGGCGTTCCCCCTTCTCTAACAGCTCCTTGGCGAGCGTCATGTTCGGCCCGAAGGAATTCAGTTGGGGAGAGCCCGGTGTCTTCCCGGCCGCCAGCAGGTGTTCCTTCGCCTTCTTCACGTCGCCGTCCCGCAGCGCGAGACGACCGAGAACGAGGTGGCCGTGGTGCACGGCGTTGCCATAGTTCCAGGAGCGCTGCTTCGACTCACCGGCCTTCTTGAGGAGCTCTTCCGAGTAGCCGCGGGCTTTCGCAACCTCGCCCGCTTCCAGGGCGACCTTCGCGACATCGCCCAGCAGGGCTTCGCGGGCCTGGTCTTGCTTCGTGTGCTGTAGGGACCGCACGTAAGCATCCAGGGCGGCCTTCGCGGCCTTCTCTCTGGCCTCGCCCGACTTGCGGGAAAGCCCTAACGCGTACAGGTGGCCCAGTCGGTTCGGCCATTGCGGGTTCTGTGGGTCTGCGGCTTCGGCGCGCTGATAGAGACTTTCTGCCAGGGTCGGATCGTGCAAGAGCAGGTAGCCGGCGGCATGTCCGAGAACGGTTGTGCTCTTCGGCTGGCGGTCTACCTGTGCGAGCCACGCCTTCTTGCCCTCCGCATAAGCGGAGCCGTCCAGAATGGGATCGAGGTTGGCCTGAGAGCCTCAGAAAAAATCGTCGAGCGTAGAATGAAAGGAGAGAGCAGGAAAGGAGCAGGAGGGGATGATGAGCGGGCAAGCCAAGTGCGTGGACCGTCCAGCGGGACCGAGTGCGTCCGTCGAGCCGTTTTGTCCTTTGGCGGCGGAAACCCCTGCGTTTGACCGCGCCGGGCCGGCCGCCCCTCCTGACAGCGGCCTGCCCAGCCCTGCCGGCCTGCCGCGTCTGCGCACCGCCGACCGCCAACAACTCCTTTCGCCCATGACCATCGATGACCTCCTCGAGGCCGACCACCCCGCACGCGCCGTCTGGCGTTATGCCGAGGAGCTCGACCTCACTCCTCTGTACCACCGCATTCGCGCCCGCGGCCCGATGGCCGGTCGTCCGGCCATCGATCCGCGCGTTCTCGTCGCCCTATGGTTGTATGCCACCCTGGCAGGCGTCCGCACGGCCAGCGCCTTGGCCGACTTGTGCGTCCATCACGACGCCTACTTCTGGCTGGCCGGAGGCATCGCCGTCAACGGCCACACCCTGTCCGACTTCCGCGTCCAGGATCTGGACTTCCTCAAGCGGCTGCTCAAGCATTCGGCGGACGTGTTGCGTCAACAAGGGTTGGTCGATCTGGACCGGGTGGCCCAAGACGGTATGCGCGTCCGCGCCAGCGCCGGAGCGGCCTCGTTTCGTCGCCGCGAGACGTTGGAGAAGCTGTTGCAAGAGGCCCAGGCCGAGGTGCAACGGCTGCAACCGCAGCCGACGGCAACAGGCGATCCTGCTGCCGGGCCAGCGGTTGCCACGGCAAAGGAGCCGGCCGAGGAGCAGCCCGAGCCGTCGCGGCAACAGCGTGCGGCGGCGCGGCGGCACGCGGTGGAGCGTGTCGAGCGGATTCAGCGGGCCCTGCAGCGGATGCCGGAACTGGAGGCGAAGAAGGCGAAGAAGAACAAGTCCAAGAGGAAGAAGAGCGGGGAGAAGGCCAAGAAGAAAGAGGCGGCGCGCGTCTCGACGACGGACCCCGAGGCGACGGTGATGAAGATGCCGGATGGGGGCTACCGCCCGGCCTACAACATCCAGTACAGCACGGTCTGTCAGGGGCAAGTGATCGTGGGCGTGGACGTGGTCACAGCGGGGACAGACCAAGGACAATTACCCCCGATGTTAGAGCAGATCGCGGACCGCTTTGGGAAGCGTCCGAAGGAGGCGTTAGTGGATGGGGGCTTCGCCAGTCACGAGGACATCGGGAAGGTGCAACAAGGAGAGAGAGGATGTAAGGTATACGCGCCCGTGCCGGAGCCGAAGAAGGCGGGGGTAGACCGCCACGAGGCCAAGGCGAAGGACCGCAAGGAGGTAGCCGAGTGGCGTGTACGGATGGGCACGGAAGAGGCGAAGGAGATCTACCAAGAGCGAGCGGCGACGGCGGAGTGCGTCAACGCCCAGGCCCGCAACCGCGGCCTGGTACAGCTGGTGGTTCGAGGGCTGGAAAAGGTCAAGGCCATCGCCTTGTGGTTCGCCACCGTCCACAACTTGGCCCGAAGTTTCGCCCTGCTGCCGCAACCACAACCACTGCCAACTGGCTAACCTGCTTCGCCCAGTTGTACCGATTTTTTCTGAGGCTCTGAGGGGAATTCAGGATGGGCGCCTCCGGTTTATTGCCGACCAGCCAGAGGATGTGCTGCTGGCGGGCCGACCTTGCTTCAGCGGATGTGAAGGCACGGGACTGGTAGTATCCGAGCAGTTTGGTACGGGCCACGACATCGTCCGGCGCAGCCTTGACTTGGCGCTCCAGGTCCTGGGCGGCCTCCGCAGAGAGATTCCGGCCTGCCATCGCCAGCTTGATCGCATCCGTGTCTTGGCCTGTCGTGCAATCGGTCATGCCGGCCCATGACGCCAGGACAAAGAATCCGACGAACGCCGTGCGCCTGAAAGAGACAGTCATATGCGTTTCTCCCGTTCGGTCCACGCCAATAACCGCCTTACGCTGGGGTGGTGACTCCATATCGCTTCCGCCACCAATATGGGCAAGCTAGGCGCCATGGGCGCCTACTTTTTCCCGTGAATTGGGCCGGTGAGTAGGCTTAGAAGCTATGCGGAGTCACCACCTACGCTGGCGGCCCTAATGGTGAGGATCTTACCTTGCCTTGATCTTTAAGGCACTTGATCGAATGAGCCGCAACCTTTGCAAGACCGTGTCGAACCAGCTCTACGGCATGCTTGGCGCTGGCCCCGTTGCGGGCATTGTCTGCCCTGCCACTGGGGGCTGCAAAGGAAAAACGTCGGCTCCGAAGTTTCGCCTGGGAAACGAGTCAAGACGGTCTTTAGCCGACGGGGTCGGCTGCCTTTCCTTTGCGCCTTGGCCCCTTTGCGTGAGATACTCTTCACCGCGTCAGACCGGGATAGCTGCTCATTGCAGGATTGGCTTGAGTAGCGCTGCCCAGAGCGCGTAGCCTTGCTCGTTGAGGTGCAGCCCGTCCCGAGCGAACAACTCTGGCTGCGGCTTCTGGTCCCCACCCAGCATCGGTTGGACGACGTCGAGGTAGAGCAGACGCGCGTCCTGCTTGCAATACGCTTCGATCAGGGTGTTGGCTCGCTATTGCTTTTCCACCTGCTGCCAGCGTGCAGGGCTCGGTTTGATGGCGATGAAGACGACCATGGTCTTGGGCAACTCCTTGTGGACGGCTGTGACGAGGCCCTGGAAATCTTCGCTTACTTGCTCAGGGGACTTGCCGGCAGCGATGTCGTTGTCACCGGCGTAGACCACCACCAGACGCGGTTCATGCTTGAGGATGAGGCGCGGAGCGAAGTGAACCGAGTCAGCGAGTTGCGACCCGCCGAAGCCGCGGTTGATCACCTCCACGTCGGGGAAGGACTTCTTCAGGTCCCACAGGCGGATGCTGGAACTGCCGGCGAAAAGGACGGCGTTCTTCGGCGGCGGCTTCTCCTTGCCTTGCTGCTCGAACGCGGCAACAGCTTTCTCCCATTTGCTGAAATCGGGTCTATCCTGAGCATGGCCTTGCCGAGAGAGCAGGCCGGCCGACAGAAGGAGCAGACCGACGACGGTGAGACGAATGAGGAGACACCGTATTGCCCTACGGTTCATGGCGATCCTCCTGGTGCCAGGTCAAGCGGACCGTTCTCCGATGCTGGTTGCTAGAGTGACCGTGAGTCCGAATGGGATCCTACCGTCTGCCTTGCGGGATACCAATCGAGAATGGTGAAGTTGCGAAGAAAACGTGTTACGGCGCATGGGACCGGTTCGGAGGCCTTTTGCCTGACCCTGCAACTGCGCGGGCCACTCTTTCGATCACGCCCGGTAGATTCATTCCGGTAACGGAGGATCGCTTGCAGGTGATCCGTACGCGTCTGCGGCCGCTGGCCATAGTCCGACACGCTCTCTGGTGAGACTCCAAGCTGCTCGGCGACGTGCTGAATCACCTCGGCCGGGGCG
>JBGQLF010001068.1:0-4406 GCA_041499985.1 Gemmataceae bacterium | reverse complement strand
GTCGAGGGTGATGGCACCATTCGTGGCGTTGAAGCTGGAAGTCCCGTTGACGACGACGGCGGTGTTAGCCGCCTGGGTGACGGCGCCGGTGGTGATGACCGCGAGGCCGCCACCGGGGACGTTGACCGCTCCCAGGACCAGGGCCCGGTTGCTGGTCAGGGTAACGTTGTTCGCTCCGGTGTTGCTGAGGGCGACGGTGCCGTTGAACGGGTTGGCTTTATCGAGAATGATGGCGCCGTTGGTGGCGCTGAAGCTCGTGACGCCGTTGACGGTCAGGGTGGTGTTGGCGGCCTGGGTGATGGCGCCGGCGGAGGTGACCGTCAAGTTGCCGTTGGCGATGTTAGCCGATCCCAGGATCAGGGCCCGGTTATTACTCAGCGTGACGTCATTGGCTCCGCTGTTGCTGAGTGCGACGGCCCCGTTGAAGGTGTTGGCCTGGTTGAGGGTGATGACGCCGTTGGTGGCGCTGAAGCTGGCGGACCCGCCGACGCTCAGGGTGGTGTTCGGGGCCTGGGTGATGTCTCCGCGGCTCGTGACCGCCAGGTTGGCGATCGCGATACTCGTGTTTCCCAGCTGAAGCACCCGGTTATTGTTCAGCGTGACATTGTTGGCCCCGGAGTTGGTCAGCGACACGGCGCCGAGGAAGGTATTGGCCTGGCTCAGCGTGATGGCGCCGCTGATGGCATTGAAGCTCGCGGTCCCGGCGACGTTGAAGGCGGTGTTGGCGGCCTGGGTGAGGGCACCGCTAGCCGTGATGGTCAGGTTGCCCGTGGTGATGTTGGCTGTCCCAAGGACCAGGGCCCGGCTGTTAACGAGCGTGACATCACTGGCACCGGCATTGGAGAGCGAGACCGCGCCATTGAAGCTGTTCGTTTTGTCAAGGGTGATGGCGCCGTTGGTGGCATTGAAACTGGCGGTCCCGCCGACGGTGAGGGCGGCATTCATGGCCTGCGTGATGTTCCCACTCGCCGTAACGGACAGGTTACCTGCCAGCGACGAGGTGCCTACCAGAGTGAGGGGAGTCGTGTCAATCTCGGTCACGTAGGCAGTCTGTCCCGCTGTGGACGACGTGAGATCGAGCTGCTGGACGCCTGAGAGCGTGATACTCAACGCCGGGGTCGAAGTCAGACCCTGGACACTCAGATGGTTCGTGCCGGTGGTCTCAATAAAGATGATGCTAGTAACATTGCTGCTGGTGGCTGCAAAGGACTGGGTCGAACTGGCGTTGACATCGGTAACATCCATCAGGTTTGCGTTGCCCGAGTGCGGCTGCACCAGCACGTTGTCGTTCCCCGTGCCGGTGAGACTGAGCAGTCCGGCTCCGGAGACCCAGCTGATGGTGTTGAGCGTTGCCAACCAGCGATCCTCGAGGGTCTCGAGCGTCGGGGATGACCTTAGCCGCTGGCGGGCCCGCGAGGCCTTGTTCGATTGCCGCGACCTGCCCTGGCCGGAGAGGATCGCGCGCAGACCGGGGGTCAGCTTCGAGAAGAGAAAACGGTAACCGAATGGAGTGGACAAGGCTTACTTCTCCTAGGAGGCGGTGATGTAGGAAGGCTCTCCACTCTTGCGGCAAGGGTCTTTCAGTACGAGCCGGGGGGATCAGGACACCTTCCCTCGCTCAGGCTAGACCTGGGCGCACGGACGCCGCAGGCCTCGAAATGGCTTTTCTTGCCAGAGAGTCAAGACACAAAAACCTGTCTAACGGAGCCTCGCGTTCGCTGCTGGAGAAATCCATTCTTCATCTTTGATGCCTGGCGTCAATCTCTCCTCACGCGGGGAAATAAAGTTCTTCGAAAACCGCCGTGTTGCCTTCACGTAAACCGGCAAATGCCGCAAGGCCACTGAGGACGGCAAGGGCCGCAAGCTCACCGGCCCGAGGATAGGCGGTAACACGAGAACAAGCTCCAGTACCAGCCAACGGGGGAGCACCTCCAGCCTTGGAAGGGAAATACATCATTATGGCAGCCTGCCGAATCCGTCGAATCCGCTGCGTTTCACACTTAAGACTTGAAAAGTCGAGGAATCTTGTACCCTGGTGAGCAGGTTGGTTCGTGAACAAGTCGAGAGTAATGTCATAATCGCAATGGCTGAAGGCATACAGGGGCGGCAGGGGCGCCCCCCTTCGACGGGTGGCGGGCAGTGTCCGCACGATCCGCGGCGAGTGGGGACGGGTGAACGGATGAAGCGGACCATTCGGGAAGGATCGTCCAGTGGTTGAATTACACGAGGCGCTGCAAACCTGCCACGCAGGCCGGTTCGAGGAGGCGGAAAGGCTCTGTCGACAATTCCTGGGGGCTTGGCCCAGGCATCCACAAGCCAGCTTGCTGCTCACGCAAATCCTGCTTCTGAGGGGAAGGGCTGCGGAAGCGGAGGAGCTGACGGCTTTCGCGCTGGGAGGGAATCCCGGTCATCCCGACCTGCTGACGCAACGCGGTGAAGTACTCGCCCTGCTCGGCCGGCAGGAAGAGGCACTCGGCTGCTGCACCGAAGCGATCGAGCGACGTCTCAACAACCCCAGAGCGCATGCGTGTCTCGCTGCGATTCTTGCCGAGCGCCGGGATTCGACCCCACGCTTTACGGTTTCCCTCATTACGCCGAGTATCGGGTCCCTTCACCTCGTTCGGGCCATCGAGAGTGTTCAGGCCCAGACCTATTCGCTGCTGGAGCATGTCATCATAGCCGATGGTCCAGAGCATCACGAGCGCGTCCGCGCGCTCCTGCCACGAAAACCACAACACCCGATTCATTTTCTGGCGCTGCCTTTCAATACCGGCGGCGGGGGGTTCAATGGGCATCGTGTTTATGGCGCGGCACCTTACCTCGTCCACGGTCGCTTCGTCGCGTACCTCGATGAGGACAATTGGTTTGAATCAGACCATGTCGCCTCCCTAATGGAAAAGATTACAACGGAGGGGCTCGCCTGGACCTACGCACTCCGAAGAATTGTCAATGCGGACGGGCAATTCGTCACCACCGACGATTGCGAAAGCTTGGGCCACTGGCCCACCTGGAACGATCCGAATAGTCATCTGGTCGATGTGAATTGTTACATGCTGCGGCGGGACCTGGCGCTGGCGATCAGCCCCCTCTGGTATCGCCGCTTTCGAGACGAAGAAAGCCCCGACTTCGCGATTTGCCGCCAGCTGCTCCAGGACTACCCGCGCTGCGGTACGACCGGTCGTTTTACCGTCAACTACCGTGTCGGAAGTTCCACCAACTCGGTTCAGGCGGAGTTTTTCCTCCAAGGCAACGCCGTGATCCGGCAACGCTTTCGCGAAGCGCTGCCCTGGCGCCATCCTGGTGTCGCTGCCTGAGTCCGCGGCATGGGCGGGCTCGAGGTCCCCAAACAGGTGCATCCGAGAGAGGGGCCTCGGTCCTGTACAGAGTTTGAGGCCGTGCAGCACCAGCGCCAGGAGCAAGGCAGGGGAAAAGGTGCACGGACCAGCAGGGAACGGCCGAAGATCCAAGAACAGCGCCTCAAGAATCGGAGAAGACGAGTACGTATTGAGTAGATGTCTTTATTACATCTAACCAAGGTGTCTTGCGCCCCACTCTCTATCCCCCTGTGCGCACCCAGTCAAAGAGGTGCAATTCCGGAGTGACCATGTCGCTACTGCCGCCTGCTCCTCGTGCCGTCGCGGTGGACCCGCGCGAACTGTTTCGGCTCTACCTGGACGGAGAACACGACAAGCTGACTGTCTCCTTTTGCAGCGTCTTCGACTACCTCGGCCAGACGACCTACCTGGAACTGGAGGACGCCAACCGGGCCAGCATCCTTCAGTTCGTCAAGACTTTCCTGACCATTTTTACCCAGCCCGATTACGTCATCCCGGAAGCGTATGTTTCGCAGTTTGTTGCCCTGAATGAACTGATCTCCAACCTCGTGGCCATGACGCCGTTCGGCACCACCGACGGCTTCCTGGAGTTGTTGCGTTACCAGCCGTCCAACCTGGTCAAGATTCTGACGCTCTACTCCGCTCGGAACAAAGTGCGGTATGACCGCCGTTCGTTTTTTGACGCCCAGCCGCACCTGGCCACGCAGTGGTACAGCAAGTTCTGCTGCCTCTACAAGAGCGGGTTGGTGCGCGAGGACATCAGCCAGAATCTCACGGAACATCTCAATTACCATGACGAACGGATGCCCTTGACCCCCGACATCACGGAACCCTATTTCGGTTCGACGTATGTCGATGGCGTGATCGACCGGCACGTGAAGCCATTCCTCAACCAGGTCGTACGGCGTTCGACCCGACTCCACTGCGAGAATCGGCCCAACCCGAAGAAGATTGCCGTCATCAGCGACCTGTGGTCACCCACCCACTCGGTGTACCGCACTCTGTTCGGATACGTTCGATCGTTGAAGGAGCGATTCCACCTTACGTTCTTCCACTGCCTGCGCCATGAGG
>JBGQLF010001067.1:0-4409 GCA_041499985.1 Gemmataceae bacterium | reverse complement strand
TGCACCGGGATCTGAAGCCGCACAACGTCGTGGTGGGCGAGTTTGGCGAGACGGTCGTGCTGGACTGGGGGTTGGCCAAGGAACGCCGGCCGAACGGATCAGCGCCGGTGCCGGCAGAGGGTGTTGGGTTGTCACCGGACCAGCCCAGGATTGGCGACACACCGATTGACCAGCGCGGCATGCAGACTCCAGCCAGCGCAGCAGTCGGTACTTTCCAATACATGTCCCCCGAGCAGGCCAAAGGCTTCACAGACGAGCGGAGTGACATTTTCAGCCTGGGCGCCATCCTCTATGAGCTGCTGACCGGCCGGCCCCCGTATACGGAGGAAGCGCCGGCGGTGTTGGCCAAGGTAGAGGCGGCTGACTACATGTCGCCGCGGCAACTGCGATCGAGCATTCCCCAGGCACTGGAGGAGGTGTGCCTGAAGGCGTTAGCACGCGATCCTGCCCAGCGCTACGCCTCGGCTAAGGAGCTTGGGCGCGAAGTCTCTCTGTTTTTGGCGGACGAGCCAGTCAGCGCCTGGCGGGAACCGTGGATGGTGCGGATGCGCCGTCGGCTGAAGCGACACCGCACCGTGGTGGCGGCGGCCACCGCGTCGCTCTGCGTAGCTCTGGTGGGTCTGGCTCTGGCTACGGTCCTCTTGACAGAGGCGAACCAGGAGTTGCTGGCCGCGAATGTACGCGAGCACCAGGCCACCGCGACGGCCGAGGCCAATTATCAGCACGCCGAGCAGCGGAAACGCGAAGCCGAAGCGGCCACCGAGCGGGAGCGGGCCGCCACCCGGACCGCGGAGGCGAATTACCAACTGGCCCGAGAGGCCGTGGATCAGTTCCGGAAGAAGGTGGCAGACAATCCCCGTCTGAAGACCGGCGGTCTCCGTAACCTGCGGCGCGAATTGCTGGAGGAAGCGGGCAAGTTCTACGCGCAGTTTATCGAACAGCACGGCAACGACCCCGGCTTGCAGAAGGACCTGGCCGATGCCTGTTTCAAGAGCGCGCTCCTCGCTGCGGAGCTCGGAGCCAACCCACAAGCGATCGAGCGTTATCAACAGGCCAGGACCCTGCTGGACAAGCTGGTCGCTGCGTACCCCGATGTCTCCCAGTACCAACGCGACCTGGCCGGCGCCTACAACAACCTCGCCCTTGTCCAGGATGCCAGCGACCAGCGGAAGGCGGCGTTGCAGTCCTTCGAGCGGGCGCGGACTCTCGAGCAGAAGCTAGTCGCCGCCAATCCCGACGTCCCTGACTACCAGAACCGCCTGGCCAGCTCCTACCACAACCTGGGGGTCTCGCAACGTGCCTTTGGCCAGCACGATGCTGCGTTGCGCTCCTACGAGCAGGCACGAGACCTTGGGCAGAAGCTGGTCACCGCTTATACCGATGTCCCCAAGTACCAGAACGACCTGGCCTCCACATACAGTAGCCTCGGTGTCTTGCAAGATGACCGTGGCCAGCACGACGCCGCGTTGCAGTCCTTCGGGCAAGCGCGAACTCTCCAGGAGAAGCTGGGCACCACTTACCCCGATGTCCTTGAGTACCAACGCGATTTGGCCAGAACGTACTACAACCTTGCCTTCTTGCAAAAGACGAAGGGCCAACCTGATGCGGCACTAAAGTCCTGCGAGCAAGCGCGCGTTCTCCAGGACAAACTGGTGGCTGCTCACCCCGATGTTCCCGATTACCAGAAGGACCTGGCTGACACTTACAACAAGCTCGGCGACCTCCAGAGTAAGACCGATCAGCGTGAAGCGGCGCTGTCCTCCTACCAGCAGGCACGAATCCTTAGGGAGAGGCTGGTCAATGCCCATCCCGATCACTCCGCGTACCAGAACGACCTAGCCGGCATCTACCTCGCTAATCTGCACAGAGACACGGACCAGCATGATGCGGCGTTGCACTTCTGCGAGCAGGCGCTGACGCTTCAGCGGAGGCTAGTCGCTGCCCATCCCGACGCTCGCCTGTACCAGAGCTACCTGGGCAACATTTACGAGAATCTCGGCTCTCTCCAAGAGAAAACTGGCCAGCGCGATGCAGCGCTAAAGTCCTATGAGGAGGCCCGAACCATTCGGGCGAAACTGGTCGCTGCCCACCCCGATTTCCCCGAGTACCAAAATCACCTGGCCAACAGCTGCAACAGTATTGGAATCTTGCAAAAGGACGCCGGCCAGCGTGAGGTGGCGTTGCAGTCCTACGAGCAGGCGCGGGCTATCTGGGAGAGACTGGTCGCCGCCCACCCCGATGTCCCTGATTATCAGATCCGGCTTGGAGGAACCTACGTCAACCTGGGTAGCCTTGTTGCTGACAACGGCAAGCCTGAAGACAGCTTGCTGTGGTACGCCAAAGCCATCTCTCTCATCCGCCAACACGAACCCAGCAACTCTACCGCTCGCCTATTTCTCCGCAACGCCTACCTGAGCCGGGCTAGGGCCTTGAGCAACCTGAGCCGCCACGCCGAGGCGCTGAAGGATTGGGACCGGACATTGGCACTGGAAACCGGGCCCGATCGAAACCGGCTTCGACTGGAATGCGCTAAAACCCTGGCTTACCTGGGACAACACGCTCAGGCCAGCGCGGAGGCAAACGACCTGGCTCAGGCGAAGGGCATGACGGCTGGCAACCTCTATAACCTCGCGTGCGTGTACGCGCTGTCCTCGGCGGCGGCCGCCAAGGACGCTTCGCTGCCCCAGGCCGACCGGAACCGGCTGGCCGAGCGCCACGCCGCCCGCGCCGTCGAGTTGCTCACCCAGGTCCAAGCGACCGGCTATTTCAAGGACCGAGCCCGTGTCGAGCGTCTGAAGAAAGACAGTGACCTCGACCCGCTCCGCTCGCGCGACGACTTCCAGAAACTGCTGGCCGAATTGGAGGCGAAGGCAAAATAGCCCGACTTGAAACGACGAACCTGCAAGACGTCAAGAATGCCGAGTATCCCGACCTCCCAACTCGATGGATGGCCGGAACCGCGCTGGTAGACTTGTCAGGTGCCTAATTGGCGTTCAACGTCTTGCGCTCCGTGCAGCACACGGACCACTTCGATCGTCTCGTCGGTCGGTCGATAGAAGAGAAGGTAGTTCTCAAAACCACGAATGGGCCAAACGCGAACTCCAGCCAAGCGTGGGTTTGGGGACTCCCACAGACCGCCCAGTTCGGGCATTTCAGCCAATCGCTGACATGCCGCGTGAGCAGCATCCACGAAGCGCAGAGCAGCAGACGAACTGTTCCGGCCGATAAAATCGGCCAGCTTGGTCAGGTCCTGCTCAGCGGGCGGCGGCCAGATGATTCGTCGGCTCATGGCATCCTACCATGCTGTTCACAAATCCTGGTTCGCAGCCGTTCCCAATCCTCCGCTGCCAGTTCCCGCCCCTCGCCGCGTTCCAGGGCTTCCACCCCATCCAGAAGCTTGGCGTCCATCTCCGCCCGCGCATGGGCCTTTTGGACGTCTGCAATCAACGCCTGGACATACGCTCCAACATCGCTATACCCACCCGCGGCAGCCTGGGCTTCCACAAAACTCTGCATCGATTCAGGTAGAGCAATCGTGATCGTCACCATAAGATCTCCTCCCTCCGAACAGCATACAACGTATGTTATTTCTCGTCGAGTTCCTGGGGCAAAGGCGTACTATCCTGGGCCAGTTGGCACTACGCGCACGGGCGCCGCGCTCGCTCCCACACTTGCGGACGCCGTGACTTGGCCATGGCTCAGTGAGGATCCGCCGGTTGCTCCAACGACAGCTTGGCTTTGGCTTGGAGGAGGTCCAGGAATTGTCCAACCCGCAGGTATTTCTCCAGAGTCACGCGTTCCTCGGCCGTGATGATCCCTCGGTTATTCTTCCGCAGGAGCTCACGGATTTGCTTGGTGGCTGCCTTGCTGAACTTCAGGTCGAGGATGGAACGAGCGACGTGCGCGCTCAGGTTCGGTTGGTGCGGAGCCACCACCTCCGCCAAGATGTCCGCTTCGGTTATGGTTGATATGCGTGGCATCGCTGCATCCTACCATCCGCTGTCCCGGATGTCATCGAGCTTTTCCTCGAGACAGCTGCGATGGCTGCGATCACTGGCGAACAGCAACGTAGGGTGCGTCGAGTCGGCGCTGACGCACCGTTGCGGCTGTCCGTTGGATCTTTCCGCGAGCAGTTGTGGGCGCAGTCTGGGCGCCCAAATGGATTGTCAGAACCCCGGGTGGGCAACCCAACCCAACGCATCCGGGTCTGAGCATCTATGGTAACCGCGTTGAGAAATCCAACGCCAATGCAGTTGCGCAGAACAGAGGATGCGTTGGGTCATGGCCTGTGACCATGCTGTTCACGAATCCTGGTTCGCCGTCGTTCCCAAGCTGCTGCTGTCAGCAAGGTAGGGTGCGTCGAGTCGGGGGTGACGCCCCCTTGCGGCTGGGTCCGGGTGGGGGGGTCA
>JBGQLF010001066.1:0-4411 GCA_041499985.1 Gemmataceae bacterium | reverse complement strand
GTGAGGAGCTTGCTTGGCGGCAGAGCCTCACCGGCCGCCTATCTCTTACCGAGAACTCACCTCAGAAACAGTCCACCTCCGTCCTGCCCCTCTTCCGTCCAACCCGTGCCGGAGCCAAGGAGTAGCCCAGTAGCCGTAGTGCGTCGAGTCTTCGAAGACGCGCCGCAAGGGCCACCGCGCCCCGTTGCGGTACGTCTCTGCCGCGGCGGGGCGGTGCGTCTTCGAGGACTTGACGCACCCTACAGCTCCTGGGCTGAACCAGCGACCGCTTCGGGGATGCGAGGGATGAGGTACTTCAGGCCCGGCGCCTTACCAGTCCAGACCGATTTCGGCCAGCTGGGCCTTGATCGTGGGCAAGTTCCAGAGGACGAGTCCGCCGTCCGAGGTGCCGACGGCCAACCGCTCTTTGTTGGGACTCCAGGCCAAAGACCAGACTGTGCCTCGTTCGTCCGGCAGCGCCAGCAGCAGTTTCTGGCCTTGCATGTCCCAGATCGTTATGGCTTGCCGCGCCACGGCGTACCAGGCCCCATCGTCACTCAAAGCCGTATGGCTCCCTGCCTGGGTAAGGCCGCCCCTTCTTTCGATCTCGCCCCCACCGAAGGAAAGGGCTCGTTGTCCCGTGCTGACGTCCCACACCTCGATCGCACCCTGGTCGCTGACAAATGCCAGGTGCTTGCTATCCGGGTAGAAGGCCAGTTTGCTCATCGTATCAAGCCTTGCGGCAGATATAGTACGTGGTTGCGCGTTTCGCGTGTCCCAGAGATGGATGGTTGTGGTCAAATCATCATAGTGCCTCCAGGCGAGCAAGTTACTATCAGGGCTGAAGCAAAAGCGTGCGCTGTTCCTCTCCGAGAGCCGCGCGAAGCGTTGCAGGGACAGCGCACCTGGCACCACACGCCAGATCGTCAATCCGCCTCTGCCGCCGGCTGCAAAGTACTTGCCATCCGGACTAAAAGACACGGACCAGATTGCTTGGGCTGATTCCGGCGGGGGCGCGGCCAACTCTCTCCACGACCCCACCTCATAAATCCGGATCGTGCCCGTTTGGAAGTCCGCGGCTGCCAGCATCCGTCCATCCGGGCTAAAACCCACGCTCTGGAGCGGACTCGGGAAGTCCGGCAGTTCCTTGATGAACATCCCGGTGACCCCGTTCCAGATCTTCACCCTCCGGTCCTTGCCTGCCGATGCCAGCAGTTTGCCGTCCGGGCTGAACGCCACGTTTGGTACGCCGCCTGCGTGCCCCGGCAGCACGAGCTTCTCGCCGGCACCGGTAAGGATCCAGATGCGAACCGAGTGGAAGTCCGTCGCGATCAGGACCTTGCCGTCCGGGCTGAAGCGGAGCAGGTACGCCCTCGCCGGATGTTGCAACACGGCAACTTCCCGGTTGGTGGCAATGTTCCACACGCGAATCACATTCCGCTGCGGCGCCGGGATGGCAACCAGCTGGTTATCCGGGCTGAAGGCGACGGAGGACGGAAAATCACCCCGTACGAAGAGATGGCGCTCGAAGGTAGAGGTATCATAGAGGTCAACCCCTTCCCCCCCATGAACACAGGCCAGGAGTTTGCTGTCCGGGCTGAAAACCAGGTCAGCCACGGCTCTGAGCCCACGAGGTAACACCATTTTGAACTGTCCGGTCGCAACCTCCCAGACGAGGATCCCAGAAGAACGATCCCCCGAGGAGCCGTGGTGGACGTAGCCTCCTGCCACCAGCTCCCCATTGGGACTCAGCACTACTTTCCACACGCGTTCTTCGCCGGGTGCACGGAAGCGGACGGCCGTCGTCCCGTCTCTCAGTTTCGACACGACAATCGTCGCATCAACCCTCGATAATGCAGCGACCTGGTTGCCATCGAGACTGATGGCGATCGAACTAATCCGGGGAACTGTAAAGGAAGGAACAAAGAATGGGAAACCAGGGGAAGGAGTTAAAGCAAGGAGCAGCGGTTCCAACGTCATCGTCTTGGTGCGGGTCCAAGCCTCGGTGTCATTCCGTTTCCAGACCTCGATAGTTCCATCGACGGTTCCTCTGACCAAGCTGCTGCCGTCCGGTGTAAACGAGAGCGCCTGACCCAAAGTGAGGTGGTCCGGCACGGTCCCCTGGAGGACTCCTTGGTACCAGCTTCCACGGTCAAAAGAGAGCGCCTGACCCAAGGAGCGATGTCCCTTGAGTCGGGCGATCTCCGTCCCGCTGCTGACCTTGCGTAGCAACACCGTTCCGTCGGCCAAGCCCAGGGCCAGCTGCCCCCCGTCCGGGTGAAAGGCGACGGAAAAGATGTTGGCCTCAAAGTCCGCCCAGGTCGTTGGCTCCAGGCCGACAAAATCCCCCAGGCAGGCGGCGGCTTCTTGGCGCAGTTCGAGTCGGTCCTTGTCCGGCGTCTCTAACTGGAGGGCCTGGTGCAGCAGCCGCCAGGCCTGACCTCGATAGCCACTTTCACGGGCCTGCCGCAGCGCCCGAGCCCCCCCGACCAGGGCGTGGTACATGTGCGTCACCGCCTGCTGGCGCTCGTGCTGGGCTTGCGTGCGTTGATCTTCGGCGATCTGCTTGGCGACTTGGAGATGGGCATTGTGCCACAAAGCTCCTGCCAGAAGACTCACCACCGCCAGGACACTAACTACCACGAGCGCGGCGGCCGCAGGCCGGCGCCGGGCCCATTTCAGCAGACGATCGAGGATTCCGCTGCGCCGGGCCTGGATCGGCCGATCCGCCAGGAATAGCCGCAGGTCCTCGGCCAACGACCCTGCCGTCGGGTAGCGATGGGCCGGCTCCTTGTCGGTCGCCTTGTACACGATCGTTTCCAGATCCCGCGGGATCTCCGGCTGGAGCTTCCGCAGCCGCACCGGGTCCTCGCTCCTCACCTTCTTGATCAAGCAGTTGCGGTCCTTCTCCACAAACGCAGGTTGTAGCGCCAGCAGCTCATAGAGCGTCAAGCCCAGGGCATACACATCCCCCCGCGCATCGCGTTGGCCATCGAATGCTTCCGGCGGCAAGTAGCGGAGCGTGCCCAGGATGTCTCCGGTCTCGGTCAGGTGGTACTGGTCGTCCATCTTGGCCAGACCGAAGTCGGTGACCCAAACGGTGCCGCGCGTATCCAGCAGCAGATTGGACGGCTTGATGTCCCGGTGGACCACCCCCTGGCCATGGGCGTAGGCCAGCGCGTCAGCCACCTGCATGCCCAGACGCGCCACGCTCCGCCAGTAGCTCTGCTTCCGCCCGCCTCCCGAGGACGACCGCGTCGAGTTATCGGAGACCCGCAAGGACCTCGTCGGAGAAGGGGCAGGACCGGGTTCCCTAAGCGCAGGACCTGCCGCGGCCGCCTCCGCGGGTTGGTCGACTGTTCCCTCCGGAGAAACGGCTCGGACCGCATCTGGGCCGGTGCTGGGACCGAAGTGACCGCTCAGCAGTGACTGCGCCACCGCGGCCGCGGATACCTCCTGGGGGGAAACCTGGAGTTCGCTCGGCAGGGGCGCGCTGGCCGGGACGCCGCTCGCGCGCTGGAGTCGCTTCAGCTCGTCGATTACTTCATCCAGGCCCAGGCCCTGAATGAACTCCATGACGTAGTAGAGCACGCCGTCCTGCTCACCGACGCCATAGACCGGCACGACGTTGGTATGGTGCAGCTTGGCCGCCGCCTTGGCCTCGCGCTGGAAGCGGGAGCGATGCTTGGCATCGGCCGCCATTTGCTGTGACAGTACCTTCAGGGCCACGCGTCGGCCCAGTGACACCTGCTCGGCTTCATAGACGATGCCCATGCCGCCCCGGCCGATCTCGCGCAGCAGGCGGTAGTCGCCGAGTTCACGCAGCGCGCCCAGATCGGTGGCCGAGTGCGGGCCTTGCGGGGAGGGACGGTTGGGGGCTTCGTCGGCGGACTTGGCTTTCTCCATCAGCACCAGGGCCGGCAACATCTCACGGATGGCCTCGGCATGCTTGGGATAGCGTTGGGCATAGTCTTCCACGGAGGGACGCTGGCCCTGACGAAACGCGGCGACAAATTGATCGGCGATTTGGCCAAACGAATCGGCGCTCGAGGACGGCTCATTCATGGTGCGATTCCTTCGATACCACCAGGCATGTCGGCGAAGATATCTTTCAGTCGCTTCAAGGCCCGCACGTAGCGATTGCAGGCGGCGGCGGGTTTGATCCCCAAAACCTGGGCGGCTTCGGCATTGGTCAGCTCTTCGAAATGGCGCAGCAGAAGCAGTTCACGGTCGATCGCGTCCATGCTGTTGAGTGCCTCCTGCACCCGAATTTTCAATTCCGCGCGCATGGCCGCGTGCGATGGAGTGGTCAGCCGGCCGAGCAACTGCGCCGCCAGTGAGACCGAGGATACCTGCGGCAAAGCCCCGCGGTACAAGGAGATTTCCTGCCCCGCGTCCCGCATCTGTGTACCCAGATGGCGCCTGTGCAGGT
>JBGQLF010001065.1:0-4429 GCA_041499985.1 Gemmataceae bacterium | reverse complement strand
GGGGCGCGGTCGACGCCGGCTTGCTGCGGGCGGACGGTGGCGTGTTCGTTGCTGCCTGCGGCGCTTGCTTCCTTTCCCCCAGTGCTCTTGCCTTGCTCCGGGCGCACGGTGCGGAGGTCGTTGAGGCCCCCCGCGTCTGGGCCGGGCGGGCTGTCCCCCGGCTGCTCTGCGGGCGGGAGGCCGGCGGTGGCCTGGCAGCGCCACTCCCGCTCGACGGTCAGCAGCTCGGAGCGCAAGGTGTCGGCAGCCTCGGCGGAGACCCGGCGCAGGTAGTCCTCGAGGCGCGGCCGCTCGCCCTGGCGCAGGCGGCGCTCGAAGTCGTCGCAGAGCAGGTCCAGTTCCCGGGCCAGTGCCACCGGCAGGGGGGATTCCCGCAGGACATCAGAGTTATGGCCGGCCACGGACAGCTCCATCGCGTTGGGATTGGTCCCTCGTCACGCACTCCATTGTAAACGCGGTCCGATCCGCCAGCCATCCATTTGGCCGCCATCGAGCTGCTGCGGAGTCCATGCAGGTGTCGGCTCGGCGACTCAAGCCGAGCCGCTGACTGTTGAACATCTCGCGGGACGAAGGTAGCTTGAACTCGCCCGTCGCTCGCCTCCGGCCGGATAACACCAGCCCCTTGCGGCGACTGGCCGTCTTTTGCTTGACGATACGGGGCTGTCATGTCTCCGCCCAACAGCCACGGACTCGGCTCGCTCTTCGAGCGCTCGCGTCACGGAGACGATGCCACCCGCGGCGAGCCGATCGGACGTCTGCGGCCGTACGTGAACGCACTGGTGCGCTCCTGGCTGGGGCACGAGCTGGCCCGCCGGCTGAGTCCAGCGTCGCCCAGGAGAGCATGCTGTGGATCGAGGACGGCCGGGACGCCTTCCGCGGTCAGACATTGCCCGAACCGCTGGCCTGGACCCGGCGCATTGCCTACAACCTCGCGGCCGACCGCCTGAAGCCTGGCCGCCGCTGGTGGAGTTCGTGGCGGCCTTGCGCGGCTCGCTCAACCAGTTGCTGGCCGATTCGCTGACGCTGCCGCCCGCGGCGGGACCGGCGCCGGCCGTCGAGCTGCGCCTGGTCGCCAGCCGCAAGGTGAAGGCGGACAGGTCCCAGTCGGTGGCGACAACGCCGCCTGCCCCAGACCCGTTGCCGCCAGGCCGTAAAGACCGAAGTTCATCACCCCGATCCCGGCGCCGGTCCTGAAGGCTATGCGTGACGTGCTAATAGCGTTCGGAAATAATGAGCACGAAACCTGGAAAAACGCAGCATTTGGTCATTTTGTCCGAACGCTCCAACGAGGCGCGGGGACTGGTTTTCAACCAGCCAACGCAGATAAATCCCGACCTAAAATACGAGCAAATCCGGGCCAACGTCTTTCTTCCGAAGTGCGACAGTGCCGGTGATTGCATCCTGAAGATCTGGCCAGGTCTGTATATTCACATGGAGAGACCGGGCATGGCTTCTAACGTCTGGCATCCTCAAGAAGAGGCCAGGCCAACTGCGTAGGTGCGGGCCGCAATTATCGACCATTTTCCGGCAGCAGTCAAGAGCGTTGAATAGCTCGGCAAAGCTAATGGGTCGGCGCTGAAGTGGACAAGATCTTTATTAACTCTCTAATATCCTCAACTCACCAGGCAGTGCATCGCGGCGATAACTTGACCGGCTTCGGAAAGCGTCCGGATTTCACTCCATCCCACCAACTGGTTTTGCCGAGGGGAATAATGGTCAACACCTGCGCCAATCGCAAGAACCCCGTTTCGGGAATATCGTACATATTAAGTCCCTTTCAGTCGCGCCCGGCACCCAAGCCGTAGTCGGTGCCAGTCCCGAACGGTGTTTCCGCCTGGTAGGCACCAGAAATGCCCGCGTTCTTTAAGCTCTATTAAGAGTAGTATATCAGGAATTAACGACTTTGTCCCAAGGAAAATGGCTCTGGCAGCCAGTTTGCGAGCGTTGGCCTGTTGGCGGCCGTTGTGGCGACTGGGTCGGTTGCCGCAAATCCCCTGCAATTGGCTGTGAGGACAACATCGGCATGATGACCTTTGGAAATAGCGCGCTAGGCGCAAAAGTGGTTCACGTCGGCGAAAGGAAGGCTATCTCGGAGGTCCAGTCGCAGCTCCGGATGGCGATTTCGGGCTAGCCGAGTGCTCATTTCAAGACCTCCCAGTGGCCCGCCTTGGTTGGACCGACATGCCGAATGGTGCCGCTCGATTTCAGCTTGTCCAAATGATACTTGATACCGTCGCCCGAAAGCTGAAGTTGCTCGGCGAGTTGCCGGCGCGTCAGAGTCGGCCTTGCTCTCAAGAGGGCCAGGATTTTTTCTTGGGTGGTTTCTTGGGTAGTTTCTTGGGTGGTCGTTCTTGGATGTTCTGACGTGGCAGTGGGCAAATGGGCTGGGTTGGCATGGAACGTCAGCATCAGTCCCGCCATGTCGAAATCATACACCGGCGGGTCGATGCCGTGCTCTTGGCACTCCCGGGTGATCTTTTGGATGCCGCGTCCCCAGGCTTCGATATAGCCGGCCCGGAAAAAGGCATGGGCGATAAGCGGATTGAAGGGCCGTGACGGGTGCTTGCCCAGCAGCTTTTTCAGCGTCCAAGTATCCGGCAGCGTGCCGGGATTCCAGAAAATGATCTTGTCATCGTAGACGCTGATTTGGATGGGAATGCCGCTGCTGTAATCCTTGTGTACCACGGCGTTGAGCAGGGCTTCGCGCAGCGCGGCATCGGGAAACAGGAAGGTTTCCAGCCGCTGCAAGCCCCGGTAGCTGATGTAGGCCTTCAGATACTTCGTGTGCAGCAGTTCCAGCGTATGGTACACCTGCTGGAACAGGCTGCCATGCACCTCGTCCTGATAGCGAAGATCGTCGTCCGTCACAAAGAAGCCGATTTTGATCCAGGCTCCACTGACATACACTTCCGGGCGGTCGGAGAACAACAGGCAGGCCGCGCGCTTCAGCCCGTGCTTTTCGATCAGTTCCAGGTTGCCGAGAAGCACCTCGCGGCTGTCGCGCAGCACGGCCGGGTCAATGCGGCCGCTTTGCTTCGCCCGTTGTTTGAACAGGCGTATCGCCGTGGGGCTACAGGAGCGGGGCGTACAGGAGGGTTCCAGCGCGTCATCCCAATGCCGCCCGCGCTTTTTCAGCAGGAACTGCTCCAAGGCGGCGCCCTTCAGCTCCTGCTTTGTGCTGCCGCTGCGGTAGTAGTATTCCCCCTTGTAGCTGATGGGACTGGGATAGGGTTCGACGCGGATTTCGATCAACTCCTTCCCGCCCTTCTTCAGCAAATGGACATCGGCCATGATGCCCAGCACATCCCGGATTTTGTTGGGCAGGTCTGCGAGGAGTTTGCGGGCGTTGGCCAGGCCGACGACCTGGCCTTTATCGTTGCGGCCGATGACCAGAACGCCGCCCTCGGCATTGGCGAAGCCGCAGATCCAGCGGAGATACTCATCCTTCCAGGATTCCTTCCACTCGATGTGCTGGTGTTCCTTCATTGCACGCAAGTCCTATGGGTCAGGAGTTCCATGTCTCCGTTACTGTGCCCGCCAACCGGAGTTTTGGCAAGCGAAAGAGGCGGCGTTTGCCTCTGGTGCGGAGGGCACGAGCACATCCGGACAGGTGTTTCCGAACAGGCACGCGGCACGATGTGCCGACCGCGAGACGGTCTATTCAGAAACCGGATCGCATGGTGAAGGCAACCGCCTAAGTGTCCATCGAGAGTAGTCAGGAACGAACAAAAAGGACGGGACGGTCAAGGAGACTGGGGAACGCCGCCGGGTGACAACGCGGTGGCGCACAGGTGACATTGGGGAACTTGAATCGCCGGAAACGTAGGCTGGCTGCGGGAGAGCAGATTATCGTTAAGATTTCGTTAAGGAATCTGTGATAGCCTAAAATTAGGCATGATCCGCATCACGCAACAGGAGAGTGCCAAGGACGCCAAGCGCTACTACGCGACGGCGGACTATTACAGCGAAGGGCAGGAAATCGTCGGCTCCTGGGGCGGTAAGGGTGCGTCGCGGCTCGGGCTGGAAGGGACCGTGGACAAGCTCTCCTTCGAGCGGCTCTGCGACAATGTGGACCCGCGAACCGGCAAGCCGCTGACCGTGCGGACACGATCCGAGCGGACGGTCGGTTACGATTTCACGTTTTCGGTGCCGAAGAGCGTTTCCCTGCTTTACGCCCTGGGCGGGGAACAGGGGATTCTGGACGCCTTCCGGGCTTCCGTCCATGAAACCATGCGCGAGATGGAAGCGGAGATGAAAACCCGCGTCCGCAAGAAGGGCGCGGACATCGACCGCACGACCGGCAACATGGTCTGGGCGGAATTCATCCATACCTCCTCGCGGCCGGTAGAGGGCGTGCCCGATCCGCAGCTCCACGCGCATGTCTTTGTCTTCAACACGACCTGGGACGAGGAGGAGAGCCGCTGGAAAG
>JBGQLF010001064.1:0-4429 GCA_041499985.1 Gemmataceae bacterium | reverse complement strand
GTTCTACCTCGGTATCGGTCTAGGCTGTTTGGCGATCCTCATGATCTACCACTTGACGGGCGGGGCCTGGGGGTTTTTGATCCGGCACTTCCTTGAAGCAGGGATACGGACACTACCGCTCCTGGCCGTGCTCTTCGTCCCGATCGCCTGCGGCGTGAGCTACCTGTACGTGTGGGCGCAGCCCGAAATGGTGGCCGCCAGCCCGAACCTCCTCCACAAACAGGTTTACCTGAATGTGCCGTTTTTCTGGGTTCGAGCGGTCCTGTTCTTCGTCGCCTGGATGAGCGTCGCCTACTTCCTCGATTCCTGGTCGCGGCGCCAGGAGGAGACCGGCGACCCGGGCCTGGCACACCGGTGTCAGCGCCTGAGCGGGCCGGGCCTGGTGCTGTACGGCATCACCATCCATTTCGCCTCGATCGACTGGATCATGTCGCTCCAGCCGCTGTTCCACTCGACCATCTTCGGCCCGCTGATTGCCTCCGGACATTTGCTGTCGGCCCAGGCCTTTGCCCTTCTCTTCCTCGCGTGGCTGGTGGTTGGCTCGCCAGAGACCAAAGTGCTGTCGCTGGAAGTACTCAACGACTTGGGGAACCTCCTGTTCACGTTCCTGGTCCTCTGGGCGTACATGGTCTGGTTCCAGTTCATGCTTTCGTGGATCGCCAACCTCCCCGAGGACATTGTCTGGTATGTGCCCCGCGCGCAGGGCGGCTGGCAGTGGGTCGCGTGGGCCCTGTTCATCTTTCACTTTGCGATTCCCTTTTTTCTCTTGCTGCTGCGAGGCATCAAGCGGAACCCAAGCGCCCTGGCCGGGGTTGCAGCTTTGGTTCTCTTTATGCAGCTCGTCTTCCTCTACTACCAGGTGATGCCGGCGTTTTCCGATACGTCGCTGGCAGAACATTGGATGGACTTCCTGACGCCGTTCGCGGTGGGAGGTATCTGGCTGGCTTATTTGCTGGAGCAGCTCAAACGCAGGCCGTTGTTGCCGCAGCATGATTTGAATCAAGCCGAAGCCTTGCACCTTCAGCAGCGTGACCAGGAGGCGGAGGCCCGGAAGGAGGCAGTCCGCAATGGCTGATACGATCCGCCATCCCGATGGACGGCTCGAACACCCCGCCGTGCGGCACGAGCGCACCGATGTGAACCATCGCTGGATCCTGGGCGGTCTCTTCGTGTCGCTTGGCTTTGCAGTTCTGGTGCTTTACGTAGTCTGGGCCTTCTTCACCTCGTACAACAACTATCAGTCGGCCATCAAGCAATCATCTTTCCCCCTGGCGCCCCGCCCGTCCACGACGCTGCCGCAAGAGCCGCGCTTGGAGCAAATCAACCGCCTGGCAAGAATGGAGAGTCCCAATGTCTATTTGCGGGAGCGGCTCCAGGAAGAATCTCTCCACAGTTACGGGGCGACACCGCACGATGGGTTCGTTCACATCCCCATCGACCGGGCGATGACCTGGTTGGAGAATCGGCTGCCTGCGCGGCTCGAACCACCGAATAGTCTGAGCAAAGCCAACGGCTTGATCGATGCGGGTGAGTCCAATTCGGGTCGCCTCTTGCGAGGAAAACCGCGATGGTCCGAACGCTGAGCACATGTTTGTTGCTCCTGGCAAGCGCCGCCGCTCCTGCCGTGGCCCAGCCTGTCCTGCCGCCGGTCTTGCGCCAGGTAGGGTTCGACCAACGGTTGAACGCGGTGGTGCCCCTCGAGATCGTGTTCCAGGATGAGGCCGGCCGGACGGTCCGGTTGGGCGACTACTTTGACGGCAAGCCGGTCATTCTCGTCCTGGCCTACTACCGCTGTCCGATGCTCTGTACCGAGGTGCTCAATGGGCTGGTGCGCGCCCTGCTGGATATCCCTTTTGACATCGGCAAAGAGTTCAATGTCGTCACCGCAAGTTTTGACGCGCGTGAAACTCCCCCGCTGGCGGCGGCGAAGAAGAAGACCTACATCGAGCGCTATGGCCGTCGCGGGGCCGAAGCAGGGTGGCATTTTCTGACCGGTGCGGAGAGTTCCATTCAGCGCCTCACCGAGGCAGTCGGCTTCCACTACACGTATGATGCGAGGAACGACCAGTTCGCCCATGCCAGCGGCATCCTGGTTTTGACACCGCAGGGGCGAATCTCCCGTTACTTCTATGACATCCAGTACGCGCCCCGGGACGTGCGCCTCGCTCTCGTGGAAGCGTCGGCGAACCGCATCGGCTCCCCGGTCGACCAGATTCTTCTCTATTGTTTCCACTACGACCCGACGGAGGGGAAATATGGCGCGACCATCATGAATTTCGTCCGACTGGGCGGAGTGCTGACGCTCGCCGTCCTGGGAGTGTTCCTCGGCATGATGTGGCGGCAGGAGCGACGCCGAGCACAGCAGATGTGTTGACCGGGCACTAAATAGCTGCACGGATTTGGGACAGTAGAACGGAATTCATTCCGTTGGCTTTCCCGAACGGAATGAATTCCGTTCTACTGTCCCTCTTGCGGGGACTTAGTTAGTCTACAAAAGGGCTGCAAGTCATGTTCGCACAGATCGCCTGGTATCCCGAGAGGGCGTCGACCACAGCCACGCAAGTGGATCTGCTCTTCTTCTTTCTACTCGCCATCTGCGGCAGCGTTGGTCTGCTCGTGGCGTTCCTGCTGCTTTATTTTTCCATCCGCTACCGCAAACGGCCTGGCCAGGACGCGCCGCCGCCGCCGACTCATTCATCGCATCTGCTGGAGTGGTTCTGGACCTTGACGCCGTTGGCCATCTTCATGGTCATTTTCGTCTGGGGCGCGACCGTCTACTCGGGTGCGTTCCGGGCCCCTGATGATGCCACGGTGATCTACGCTGTCGGCAAACAGTGGATGTGGAAGTTCCAGCACCCCGAGGGGCAGCGCGAGATCAACGAACTGCACGTTCCCACGGGGCGTCCCTTCAAGCTCCTGCTCACGTCCGAAGATGTCATCCACAGTTTCTTCGTCCCCGAATTCCGCGTGCACATGGATGTTTTGC
Organism: Gemmataceae bacterium; assembly: GCA_041499985.1. Classification (GTDB taxonomy): domain Bacteria; phylum Planctomycetota; class Planctomycetia; order Gemmatales; family Gemmataceae; genus JBGQLF01. The sequence continues at coordinate 1,443 of JBGQLF010001064.1, read as the reverse complement.
CCGACCGGTATACGTCGATGTGGTTTCAGGCTACGCGACCGGGGACTTATCACCTGTTCTGCTCCCAATACTGCGGCACGAACCACGCCGGGATGATCGGGCAGGTGTTCGTCCTGGAGCCGGTCGAGTATCAGAATTGGCTCCACCTGCACGCCGAGGGATCGCTGGCACTGGAAGGGCGCAAGCTGTTCCTCAAGTATCGCTGCGTGAGTTGTCACAGCGCCGACGAGAACGCTCGCGGCCCAGTCCTGGAGGATTTGTACGGCCGGCCGGTCCACCTCCGGGACGGCCGGACAGTGCTTGCCGATGACAACTACCTTCGCGAATCGATCCTTAATCCATCTTCAAAGATCGTTATAGGCTATGAGAACATCATGCCGACGTTCAAGGGCCAGCTGGGTGAAGAAGAAATGGTCCAGCTGATTGCCTTTCTCAAAGCGCTCCATCGGGGTCAAACGCCCAAGCGGGTTGAGGAGTCCCCGCCGCCGGTTACGACTCCGCCCCTTAACCCCCAACAACCAGAACCATGAGTACAGCAACCCTCGAACCCCGCAGTGTGCCCCCGCCACCCGATGAGGTACCGGAAACTTACCTCAACGCGGCCCACGGCGTGATGTCCTGGTTGTTCACCAAGGACCACAAACGCATTGCGATTCTCTACCTGGTGTCGATCACGGTGATGTTCTTCGTCGGCGGCATCGCCATCACCATCGTTCGCCTCAATCTCATGACTCCGGACGGCAGCCTGGTCGACGCCGATACCTACAACAGGCTGTTCACGTTGCACGGCGTCATCATGGTGTTTTTCTTCTTGGTGCCGGTCATTCCTGCCGTGCTCGGGAATTTCCTACTGCCCATGATGATTGGTGCCAAAGATCTCGCCTTTCCGCGGATCAATTTGGCCAGCTGGTACCTGTACATGATCGGAGCCGTCTGGACCTTGTATGCCATGCTCGCCGGCGGAGTCGATACGGGCTGGACCTTTTACACCCCCTACAGTTCGCAGTCGTCGCACTACAACGTTGTTCCGACCTTGATCGGGATCGTGATCCAGGGCTTCTCTTCGATTTTCACCGGCCTCAACTTCATCGTGACGACGCACCGCCTCCGGGCTCCGGGTTTGATCTGGTTCCGTTTGCCGATCTTCGTCTGGACGCTTTATGCCACTAGCCTGATCTTTCTCCTGGCTGTGCCGGTGCTCACCATGGCGGTCCTCCTCGTGGTGATCGAGCGGCTGCTGGGGATCGGTATCTACGACCCGGCTTTGGGCGGCGATCCCTTGCTGTTCCAGCACTTGTTTTGGTTTTATTCGCACCCGGCGGTCTACATCATGATTTTGCCGGGGATGGGCGTCGTCAGCGAGGTGATCCCCTGTTTCGCCCGGAAGAGCCTCTACGGCTACACGTTCGTCGCGTTTTCCAGCTTCGGCATCGCCTGTCTGAG
>JBGQLF010001063.1:0-4436 GCA_041499985.1 Gemmataceae bacterium | reverse complement strand
CTGCTCATCGTGCTCCACGATCATCGTCGGGTGCGGGGCCAGCTCCAGTTTGCCCTTGGGTCCTTCGACGCGCACCTGGCCGCCACCGACCTGCACCTTGACACCGGTCGAGTAGGGAATAGGTTGTTTGCCGATACGTGACATACGATGCTCTCCCCTCTACCAAACGGTGCACAGTAGTTCGCCCCCGAGCCGTTGCGCCCGGGCTCGACGATCGCTCATGACACCTCGGCTGGTACTCAGGATGGAGATCCCCAGGCCATCGAGCACCGGTTGCAGCTGAGCATGGCGCCGATACAAGCGCCGTCCCGGCCGGCTGGCGCGCTCGATATGCCGAATCACCTTTTCGCCTTCCGGCCCATACTTCAGGAAGACACGTAACAACGCTCCGGCCCCGACCGCCTCGGCTTCCGGCTGAAAGCTGGATTGTCCCTTCTCGTCAGGGGCCATCCGTCCGACCTGGTAATCCTGGACGAAGCCTTCGTCCTTCAGCACCTGAGCAATCCTCTGCTTCAGGAACGTGGCCGGCATATCCACCGCCGGCCTCTCGATGCGGTTGGCGTTGCGAAGGCGCGTCAGCATATCGGCGATCGGATCGGTCATCATCGTGCTAGCCCTCACCAACTCGCTTTCTTGACCCCAGGAATCAGCCCACTACTGGCCAGATTACGAAAACAGATGCGGCAGATGCCGAACTTGCGATAGACCGCACGGGCTCGGCCACACAGCTTGCACCGCAACCGCATGCGGATCCGCTCGCGAGGCGGCATCTTGACCTTGTCGGGAGTACGCCGGCTCGCCTCCAACTTGGCCAGCTGCCGGCGGAATTTCACGTTCTTGGCTTCAGTCGTCATGGCCTGCCTTGTCCGAATTCAGGACCTGTTACGTTTCACGGAACGGCATACCGAAAGCACGCAAGAGCTCCCGCGCTTCGTCGTCATTATTCGTGCTGGTGACGAACGTGACATCCATCCCTTGCGTGAACGTCACCTTGTCCGGATCAATCTCGGGAAACACCATCTGTTCCGACAGGCCAAGGCTGTAGTTGCCGTGGCCATCGAAACTCTTGGGATTGATGCCACGGAAATCGCGAATACGTGGCAAGGCGATGCTAATGAGCCGGTCGAGGAATTCGTACATCCGCTGGCCGCGCAGCGTCACGCGGCAGCCGATCTCGTTTCCTTCACGCAGGCGAAAACCGCTCACCGATTTCTTGGCCTTGGTGATCTGAGCCCTCTGGCCGGTAATCTGGGCCAGCTGATCCGCGGACTGTTGCATCCGGTTCTTATCTTGCAGCGCCTTCCCCACACCCATATTGACGACGATTTTCTGCAAGCGCGGCAGGCTCAGCCGATTGGTACGGCTCAGTTTGTCCGACAACCGCGGGGCGATCTCCTTCTGATAACGATCCCACAAGCGAGCAGGCATGACCAACCTCAATTAGACGCCCAAGCGAGGTAATCTCGTCTCATCCCTCCTCGTAGCCACAAGCGTCCTCGCTTGTGGCTGGAGCAGCCCACAAGCGAGGACGCTTGTGGCTACGTTCAACAACTCATCGTTTGTCCTCACACTACGTCTTGCGGGCGTAGCGGGGGCGGGGTTTGCTCAGCATTCCCAGGGAATTGCCGCACTTCTTGCAATAGCGTTCTTTGTGCCCATCGTCGCCATAACGCCGGCCGATGCGCACACCACGGCGGCACGTCGAGCAGTAGAGCATGACGTTGGACACGTCGATCGGCATCTCCTTGGACAGGCGACCCCCCTGGGGATTTTGGCGACTGGGCTTGAGATGCTTGTAGACCCGATTCACGCCTTCGACCACCACCTTGTGCTTGTCCGTGAGCACCCGCAGGACACGCCCCGTCGTGCGCGCCTTGGGGCCGCCGGCGTCGTCTCCCGTAATCACTTCGACGATGTCATCTTTGCGAATCTGCATAAGTTCACCCGCTGCTCACGCTGGGAGCCGATCCCAGTCCGACGTGGTTCACACGACCTCGGCGGCCAAGCTGACAATCTTCATGAAGCCCTTATCACGCAGTTCCCGCGCCACGGCGCCGAAGATGCGCGTCCCGCGCGGATTCTCTTCATTGTCGATCAGCACCAGGGCGTTGCGATCAAACCGAACATAACTGCCGTCGTCCCGCCGCGTCGACTTCTTGCAGCGGACAACGACGCCCTTGACCACATCACCGGGTTTGACGTCTCCGCCCGGAATCGCCTTCTTCACGCTTGCCACAATCACATCGCCGAGCCCGGCATAGCGGCGCCGCGTTCCGCCCAGGACCTTGATGCACATGCACTCTTTCGCGCCCGAATTATCGGCCACATCCAGATACGTATACATCTGAATCATACACAACCTTCCTTCCCGACCCGACTCTGGAACGCGGAACGATGAATCAAGAGGACACTCTGGATCAGCAGATTGGTCTCCCATTCATCCTTCTTCGTTCCTCGTTACTTGGGGTTCGGCCGGGGCGGCCGCCGTCGCCGCCGCCGTCAACTGCGGAGCCGTCCTCACCACGCGGACCAGACGCCAGTGCTTGGTTTTCGACAGCGGCCGGGATTCCATGATCTCCACGGTATCGCCGGCGCGGGACTGGTTCTGTTCATCGTGCACGTGGCAGATGGTTCGCCGGCGGATGTACTTACCGTAGCGCGGATGCTTTACCAGGCGCGGGATCTCGACCCGGCGGGTCTTGTTCATCTTATCACTGGTAACGACGCCGACCTCGACGCGACGCCGGCCGCGTTCTTGCTCAGCCATGGGCCTACGCCTCCTTTATCGCGGCACCTTCGAGAGCGGCCAGCTCTCGCTCCCGTTGGATCGTTTTGATCCGCGCGACGGTGCGCTTGGCCTTCGTGATTTCACTCGGCGTCTCCAAGCGTTCGGTCGCCGACTGGAAGCGCAGATGAAACAGATTCTTGATCTCGTCACGCAGCGACAGGGCTAACTGCTCGTCACTCATGCCGCGATATTCAGCCGGTTTCATGACTCTCTTTCCTTACGCGCCGGGGCATTCCTAAAAACTCGGTCGCCGTGCCACGAAACGACAGCGGAACGGCATCTTGTAGGCCACTCGGGCCAGGCAATCGCGCGCCGCTGTCTCCGGAAGGCCGCCGATCTCGAACAGGACCATGCCGGGCTTGATGACCGCCGCCCAGTACTCCGGCTCGCCCTTGCCCTTGCCCATGCGTGTCTCGGCGGGGATGGCCGTCACCGACTTGTGCGGGAAGACCCGAATGTACAACCGGCCTTCGCCGCGCACCGAGTGCGCCGCGGTGATACGCCCGGCCTCGATCGCCTCGGCACTGAGCCAGCCACCGGCGAGCGCTTGCAAGCCGAAATCACCAAACGTCACCGTATTACCGCGGGTCGCGTTACCTTTTACCTTGCCGCGCTGGCTTTTTCGAAATTTTACTCGCTTGGGCATCAGCGGCATCGTCGGCCTCCTTGGAGCCTAAGTACTCCCCGTTATTGATCCATACCTTTATGCCGATGTGTCCCTGGGCGGTCTTGGCCTCGGTGAAGCCGTACTCAATCCGGGCCCGTAGCGTGGACAGCGGGATGCTACCGGCCATGTTGCTCTCGGTTCGAGCCATCTCCGATCCACCCAGGCGGCCGGACAACTGCACGCGGATGCCGCGCGCCCCCGCCTCCATCGTTTGATCCATCGCCCGCTTCATGGTCCGCCGAAAACTGGAGCGCTTTTCCAGTTGCTCGGCAATATCCTCGGCCACGAGCTGAGCATCCACCTCCGGCCGATTGATCTCCATCGTCTTGACTTCGATATGCCGGTGGGTCAGATCTTCCAGCTCCTTGGTCAGCTTATCGACCTCCTGGCCCTTCTTGCCGATGATCATGCCCACCCGCGCCGAATAGATGTACACGGTTACCTTCTCGCGCGTCCGCTCGATTTCGATCTTGGAGATGCCGGAACGCGAATACCGGCGTTTGACGAACGCGCGGATCTTCTGGTCCTCGACCAGCAGGTCGGCGAAGTCCTGTTTGTTGGCATACCAACGGCTGAGCCAGTCAGTCATGATGCCGACGCGAAAGCCGGTGGGCCGAACTTTTTGCCCCATGTGCCTGCATCCTCAAACCTGAAAAAGGGGACAGGTAGCATTTCCGCATCTCCACGACGCCGGGGGAAATGCTGCCGGTCCCCTTTTTCAGAGCTACTCTTCCAAATCGGACAGTGTCACATGAATGTGCGACAGCCGTTTGCGAATCACATACGCGGTGCCACGCGCGCGGGGTTGGATCCGTTTCATCATCGGTCCACCGTCCACCCGCGACTCGATCACGACCAGATCCTCGATAGCCCGGGCACCACGATCTTCTGCGTTGCCCAGCGCGCTTTTGAGCACTTCCTCCAATAGGCGCGCCCCCTTGTTGGGGAAGAACCGCAACCGTTCGAGCGCCTCATCCGCCT
>JBGQLF010001062.1:0-4439 GCA_041499985.1 Gemmataceae bacterium | reverse complement strand
GGATCGGAATCCTAACCCACAAAGGAGAACTCCGGTGGCTTCACTATAGGGCGCTCCGTCTTCCTCAGGCAGCGATTCCCCCCTCGGCGCGAGATTGCTGGAAGAGCACCTGGAGAACGGGAACGGACACGGCACCCCCATTCGGTTGTCCGGAACACCAGTGTGCCAGCGCCCGGGCAAACCCTTGCCGGTATTCGGCACTCTCCAGCACGTGGTCGATGACTTGGGCACGGGTGAGGAGGTTCCGGTTGAGGACATCGACGAAACCTTCTGAGCCGGCATCGCGGTTGCGCCCCAGTAGCTCGACATAGACTTGATTCAGCCATGGTGCAGGAGTGCCCCCCTGGCGAGCGTAGTACTCCTCCGAGCCGAACAGGCCAGCGAGCAGAGACTCGTCGGTGCCACCGCGGACGAACACCCACAACCAATTCTGCTTCTCCTCGGCCGAGGGCACACGACTCAGGAACTTCGTGTAATACCCTTCGATCAGCCGATAACGGTATTCCTGACTGGCCAGCAGACTACTGACCACGACCTGCCGATACGCCGAATCGCCGTCGAGCTGCGGCCGCTGGTGCGCGTTCATTTCAGAGGATGTTGCCGATCGTCCAAGCAGTCTGGGATACAGACTCGCCAGCCAGGCCGGAATGGAGCGACAGTGCTGTTCGAAATACTCCGGCGATGCCAAGGCGGCGGCAAGGCTCTGTTCGCTTCGGCTCCCAAGGTAGAGTCGATCTTTGCCGAATAGGTGGCTGACGAGAGTATCGTAATAGACCCCTTCGCCCGATCCGATGGTCAGGAACTCGGGCACGCCGTGGCGGATCCGTCCTCGGAGGGTGGCTCGGCCATCCGTCTTCAGGATCTGCATGTCGAACCCTGCCGACGCGAAAGCCTCCTGCACGGCCAGGGCATTGGGAGCGAACCAATTCGACGGGTCCTGGTGGAGCTCATCGCCGCGGAAAAACTGCCAGAGCGAGCCCTTCGCCAAGGGAGGGGACAGTTGGCGCAACAACACTTTGCGGAGGCCTTTTGGTTCGTGCAACAACACTTGCACATCGCTCACCAGCGTTTCGACGAACACCTCACCCGTGCACACCCGCCGAATGTTGTCGATGCCCAAGAGCGGATAGCGGAGGTGGTAGAGGACGCCGCAGAACAAGACGACATCGAAGTAACCCAGTTTTTCTGGATTCAAATCGTAGGCCGAACCGGGGAGATAGTGCGTGCGCGTGGACCCAAGTGCTTCGCGGAGGCGAGAAAAGCCAGTTACTTCCGGACTTTCCGGCCCCAGCGCAATGACCTCGCGCGCACCGCGGCGTTCGCACTCGAAGCTCAAACAGCCGTTCCAGGCACCGATGTCCAGCACGCGCTTGCCCGAAAGATCCTCCGGCAGTTCCAGGTCGGCACACATCTGATCGATGGGGTTCTTGCCGGGTGTGTAGATGCCGTCGAAGATCTGCCACCGCTGGTGCCAGTAGACTCCGGCGAAGAAACGGTCGTGATCAAAACCTGGCGGTGCGGCCGGGATTCGCTTGCTCGCCTGGACCATGGCCTAGCCCTCTCCGTCTGCGCAAGAGACCATCCCCTCAAAAGCGCACGTTGATAGGGGACGAAGGACTATAGCCGGCGCTCCCGGTGGGTCAAGGTCAAACGAATGTACTCGACAACCGGGTTCTTGCTCTTGACAGCAGGCGCCGGGCCCGTATAGTCCCCCGCCTCCCGATATCTTTTTTGACGGTGCGCAACGCCGCAGCAATGCTGTGCCGTGTGCCACGGCTGTGTCAGCCGTGTGGGCCGGCCTCACACGGCTGACACAGCCGTGGCACACTTACCTTTCCCGCGCTTGCTGCCCCGGCGCGCACGCAGATTCTCGGAGCCGGTGGAGGGGCACTTCCATGTTCGTTCCTCAATTGATCACGTGTCTGCGGTCGTACACACGCCAGCAGTTCTTGAGCGACTTGTCAGCGGGTGTCGTGGTTGGCGTCGTTGCCCTGCCCTTGGCGATGGCCTTTGCGATCGCATCGGGTCTGACACCAGAACGCGGTCTGTATACGGCGATTGTCGCGGGATTCATCATCTCCGCGCTCGGTGGTAGCCGAGTGCAAATCGGCGGCCCCACCGGTGCCTTCGTCGTCCTCGTGTACGACATTGGCCAGCGCTACGGCGTCGAGGGCTTGACGGTCTGTACCCTCCTGGCCGGAGTCATGCTCCTGATCCTCGGCCTGGCCCGACTGGGCAGCATCATCAAATATATTCCATATCCAGTAATTACCGGCTTCACGAGCGGAATCGCCGTGATCATCTTCTCCACTCAGATCAAGGATCTGCTGGGTTTGACCACGGGACCTCTGCCGGGGGATTTCCTGGGCAAGTGGGCCGAGTACGCCCGGCACCTCGACACCATCAATTGGGCTGCGGCCGTGCTGTCCGTGGTCTGCATTGCCCTGATCGTGTATTGGCCCAAGGCCTGGCGCCGCGTGCCCGGATCGGTGGTGGCTCTGGTGCTGGCCACGGTGGCGACGCAGATCCTGGGGCTGTCCGTGGAAACCATTGGCTCGCGCTTCGGCGATATTCCGTCCACGCTCCCGCCGCTGACTTGGCCCAGCCTATCTCTGGCTCGGGTGCACGAATTGATTGGGCCGGCGGCAACCGTGGCCTTGCTGGCCGCAATCGAATCGCTGCTCTCCGCCGTCGTGGCCGATGGCATGACCGGCTTCCGCCATCACTCGAACATGGAGCTGGTGGCCCAGGGGGTGGCGAACGTGATCAGCCCTCTCTTTGGTGGCTTCGCGGCTACGGGTGCCATCGCCCGCACGGCCACAAATGTCCGCAATGGCGCTTCCACGCCGGTCGCCGGCATCATCCATTCCCTGACGCTGTTCACCATCATGCTCGTGTTCGGTCGCTGGGCCCGCCTGGTGCCGATGTGCTGTCTGGCATCGGTGCTCGTGGTCGTCGCCTACAACATGAGCGAATGGCGGACCTTCCGCTCCCTAATCCGGGCACCGCGCGGCGACGTGGTCGTACTGCTGACAACTTTTGGGCTGACCGTTGTCTTTGATTTGACGCTGGCGGTGCAGATCGGCGTGGTGCTGGCAGCTTTCCTGTTCATGAAGCGTATGGCCGATGTCACGCGGGTCGGTGCCATCACGCGCGAACTCACCGATCCGAACTTTGACTGGGACGGCGAGCGGAAACCCGACGCGGGAGCGGCGAACAAACGGATCATCCCGGCCGGCGTGCAGGTGTATGAGGTCAATGGACCGTTCTTCTTCGGCGCCGCGGACAAGGTACGGGACGTGCTCCAGGTTGTGGAAGGCGCGCCCAAGGTGATGATCCTGCGGCTGCGCCATGTCCCGCTCCTCGATGCCACGGGTCTGCATATGCTGGAAGAAGTGCACAAGAATTGCGCGAAGGCGGGCACCACCCTGGTCCTAGCCGCGGTGCGCGACCAGCCACTTCAGACGCTGCGCCGGAGCCACTGCTTGCAGGCGCTTGGCAAGGAGAATGTCACGCGCAGCCTGGACCACGCTCTGGAAAGAGCCCGCGAAATCCTTGGCCAGGGTCCGCCCGAGCCGCTTTCGCCGAAACAGGGCAAGCGGACGAAGCGCGGCAAGGCGGCGTGAATGGTTTCTTGGAACCGGCCCGAAGCGCCAGCGAGGGACGAGAGAGATCCCTTGCTCGCGCTTCGGGCGCGTTCTTTCGAGAGCATCTCAAGTTGCGCCCACCGCTTCGGTTTGGGGATGTTGCCTGGCCTGGCGCCGCGTCGCGATGCGATTAATCACTTGGAGGTAGGCCAGGGCACTGGCCTCGATGATGTCCGTGCTCACGCCGCGGCCGCGGAAGTGCTTGCCGTCGTGGTCGGCCTCGATTTGTGCTTCACCTTGTGCGTCCTCCCCAACCGTGACGCTGCGCACCTGGTAATCGCGCAATTGCACGCTGACACCGGTGATGCGTTCCATCGTCTTGAAGACCGCATCGATGGGACCATCGCCGCAAGCGGCGTCGCGTACTTTGTTGCCGTCGAGATTCTGGAGACACACTGCCGCGGCCGGGATAGTGCCCGTGCCGGCACTGGTATGGAAGCTATCCAATGTCCACAGCGCCGGACTGTTGTGAATCTGCGCCTCGGCCAGGGCCTCGATATCCGCGTCGTAAATCACTTTTTTCCGGTCAGCCAACCCCTTGAAGGCTTCGAACACGCGCAGGAGTTGCTCTTCATCGAGATGATAGCCCAACTCGCGAACGCGCTGCCGCAGTGCATGCCGGCCGCTGTGCTTGCCCAACACCAGCTCCGTTTGTGTCAAGCCAACGTCCTCCGGGCGCATGATTTCATAGGTCGAGCGCTCCTTGAGCATGCCGTCTTGATGAATGCCGGCTTCGTGCGCGAAAGCGTTTTGGCCAACGATCGCCTTGTTGCGCTGCACCTGGATGCCGGT
>JBGQLF010001061.1:0-4440 GCA_041499985.1 Gemmataceae bacterium | reverse complement strand
GGCCTCGGCAAGTTGCAAACTTGCCGCCACAATAAGGGCAGACCGGCAGATGCGGTCAAGCGACGTATGGGACAGAAAGAGAGTTGGTAGATTTGACTTTCTCAACGGTACATTCTATATATTCGTATCCCCCCTGCATAAACATCACAGCATCCTTCCACTAGTAAGGGGAATCCCACCCATGTCCAACCGTCCACGTGGTCCTCGTCGCACACCTCGCGGTCCACTCAGTATCGAGCCTCTGGAGAACCGGAGGCTCCTCTCTGGTTCGACGTTTTTCCAGTTCCTGCCGCATCGGGATCTCTCCGTCGGTACGTTCGTGGCCCAAATTGACCATTTCCTGAATTCTCATGGACTAATCCTCTCGGATTGGTTTCAGCAGAGCAAGGAACAGGCCCACGGGCAGCACGACAATTCTGGGTCCACGGCCACGGCCAACGTGGGGCACGATACAGTAAGCCGATTCGAGGGCAAGTCTCTCGCTGATCTAGACGGCAAGGTGGCACAATCGATCACCAAGGCTTTTGAGGGGTGGGCGAAAAGTCTCTTCACGGCCGTGGACTCTGCGCACCAGCTGGTGGTTGACGTCGCCGAAATTACCACGGACGGCGGATCGTCCGTGGCCCAGACCGGCACGGACATCGGATCGATCAGCGTCGTCCTCGGGTCGGCGACGGGTTCGTCGGCGGTCATCAATGCGGGCACGGAGATCGCATCGATCAGCATCGCCCTCGGGTCGGCAACGGGTTCGTCCGCGATAATCAATCCTGCCACGCAGATCGGATCGATCCGTGTCGCCCTCGGGTCGGCGACGGGTTCGTCGGCGGTAATCAACCCTGCCACGCAGATCGGATCGATCCGTGTCATCCTCGGGTCGGCGACGGGTTCGTCCGCGGCAAACGCCGGCACGGGCGATGGTTCATCCACGACCACGGCTGGAGACGCATCCAGCAACCAGGATGGGAGCTCGGCGGGTCAGGTTCCGTCGAACTCAGGCCCGACAAACTTGTCCCAGCTGGCCTCGGCCCTGAGTCCAGTGACCTCGGTGAAAAGTGGTAGTCTCTCCTCGGACGCTGTGCACGCGGCAATGGTCGATGCACGTCCCCTGAGTGGGGGCATTGGGATGGCGATGTCTCCTCCTGCTTTCCTTGAGAATCAATCCCTGGCTTACCAAACCGTCGCGCAACCGAACGATGCGACGACCGACACCGGAGCGGAGTCGGCTGCCCACATCAAATCCAGCCCACGCCGCACCGACTTGGCAGGTCAAGGCGATCAGATGTCGGCGGTCTCTCTCCTCCTGGAGTCCGCCAAGTCAGGCGATTTGATGAAAGCGTCCGAGCAGTTGGCCCCCCTGACCAGCTCGAAGCCTGGGATAACCACGAGCGAGACCGAGGTGGGAATTCTGTTGCAACAACAGGCGGCGATGATGCACACCGCCGGTAGTGCGAGCGAGGACTACCACGGAGCCGCTGCACACGCAGGGCGCGGCGCCCTGGGTCTGGAGGCACCAGACGAAGCCCACGTCCTCACCGTGTTCGAGGGGATGGGCGCAGCCGAGGGCGATGTCGCCAACCTGACCCCGTATGGTTCCAACATGCTTCTGAACGGCTGGCCAGTCGACACGGCCACGCTGGAACGGGCTCTCCACCAGTTCCTGAGCCATGTCCACGATCTCGGCGGCGAGCTGAGCAAGTCGTTGCAAATGATGGGCGGCTCGCCTTGGCTGATGGGGTTGGCCGTTGCCGGGACGGCCTATGAAGTAGTCCGCCGCCAGCGCCGCGGGGGCAAGCGCAAGAAGTCCGGCCTGGCCAGCGGCGAAGGCCGCCGCACGCTGACCTGGATTGCCGGGCTGCCCGGCTCCTTGAGTGACGGGGAAGCCTGAACACGGATACGAAGGAGGCGTCATGGGCCAAGCTTCGGCAAGGCAACTGGGTGGTCAACCGATCCGATTCTTCGCCTCCGAGGAGTGGTATTGTTGCCTTGCCTATAAGCCCGAAGCGCAAGCGAGGGACGACGGTTTCCCTCGCTTGCGCTTCGGGCTTGGATGCGTTTCGTTGTTGCCGGGTTAATACGGTGGCCTGGGCCGGAGTCTTCGGAGAGCGCCCGGTTGTTGCGTCCCGGGCTGGTCGCTCTCGCAAGGCCTCAGCCCCGGCCACCCAACTGCTTCCAACGAGGAAGGCAAGAGACGCGGAGAACGAGCCCGCCCGAAACTTGGCGCGAAACGGAGAATCCACTCATGGTTGTTGCTTCCACCGACTCGCGGACGCCGAAGCTCAGTAGCACATCCCCCACGGCGGTCGTTCAACGGCCGGACACAGACGAATCCTTGGAGGCGTTAACCACGCGCCTGGCTGCCGAGATGAGCGACGCCTGGGCGAACGGGGATAGCCCGTTGGCTGAGGAGTTCTTGGCTCGACATCCCGAACTGAGCGAGAATCCCCAAGCCGCCATCGGCCTGATCTACGAAGAGATCTGCCAGCGCCGGCGAGGAGGCCAGGAACTGAGTTTTGAAGATCTCATCTGCCGCTTTCCCCAGTGGCAGCGCGAGCTCGAAGCTCTTTTCGGCTGTCCGCGGACACTGCAACCGGAGTCCGCTGCCGCGGCGCTGCCTGAAGTCGGCGCGGCCTATGCAGGCTTTCAGCTGGTAGCTGAGCTGGGCCGGGGGGCCCAGGGACGCGTCTTTCTGGCCACGCAGCCTTCTCTGGCTGATCGTCCCGTTGTGCTCAAGTTATCACCCTGCTCCGGCGCCGAACATCTGGCACTGGCTCGCTTACAGCACACCCATATCGTCCCCCTGTACGCGATGGAAGATGACCTGGCTCGGAATATCCGGCTTTTGTGCATGCCCTACTTCGGCGGGGCGTCGCTGTCCTATGTGCTTCAGCAGCTCCGGGAGTTTCCCGTGGAGGAACGCACCGGAGAGCAGCTGCTGGAGGTTCTGGACCAGGTCCAGAGCGCCTCCGCCATCGCCCTGCCCGCGCGGGGACCGGCACGCCAGCTGCTCACCCGCCTTTCGTATGTCGAGGCGATTTGCTGGATCGGTGCCTGCTTGGCCGACGCGCTCCACTATGCCCACGAGCGTAGTCTGGTGCACCTGGACTTAAAGCCTGCCAACATTCTGTTGACCGCCGACGGCCAACCGATGCTCCTGGATTTCCACCTGGCGCGCGAGCCGATCCGGCCCCACGAGCCACCGCCCGACTGGCTCGGAGGAACCCCGATCTATATGTCGCCCGAGCAAGAGATCGCGCTGCGGGCGGTGCGCGAGGGCGTGGACGTGACCGTGGGCGTGGATGGCCGCTCGGATATCTACTCCCTGGGTCTGCTACTTTATGAAGCGCTTGGGGGTCCCTTCCCGGTCAACAGCCAGGCAGGGCCACAGCTGCACCAGCACAATCGGCAAGTTTCTCTCGGGCTGGCCGATCTCCTGCACAAATGCCTGGCGCGCAATCCGGGCCAGCGCTATGCCGACGCCGGCAGCTTGGCCGCGGACTTACGCCGCCACTTGAACCACCTGCCTCTGCGCGGCGTCGCCAACCGGAGTCTCCCGGAACGCTGGCAGAAATGGCGCCGCCGTCGTCCCTACGCCTTGCCCTTCGTGGCACTGGCTGCCGTTGCCCTGGGCGCCAGCGCGGCGGCCGGATCGATCAGCTGGCAGCAGCACCGTCAACAGCAGCAAGATGCGGCGGTGGAGTTGAAGGCCGGAAAACGACAACTGGAAGACGGCCAATACGATGCGGCCGTGGACACGCTCAAGCGCGGCCTTCAGCGGGCCCTGGATGCTCAACTCGGCCACGACCTGGCCCAGGAAATGAGTAGCCAGCTTCAACTCGCCAAGCGTGTTCAGATCGCCCACGAGCTCCATACCCTGGCGGAGCGGATGCGCCTTGAGTATGGTGCCGATTCTCTATCGGGGCGCACCTTGGCTGAGCTAGAAGGGCAGTGCCAAAGCGTCTGGCAAACCCGGGAGCGGTTGCTGGGACCGGATGCCGTGCGCGGAAAGGCCGACATCGAGCAGCGCCTCCGGATGGATTTCCTCGACCTGGGCATCATGGGCGCGGATCTACACGTGCGTGTGGCCAGCGGCAGCAAAGTGGGGCCGGCTCGGGAGACGGCACTGCAAATGCTGGCGGAGGCCGAGCAGCTGTTCGGACCGAGTCCCGTCTTGTATCGGGAGCGCTGCCTCCATGCCGAGGCACTCGGTTGGATGGACGTGGCCGCGGAAGCGGAGAGCCGTGCCACCGAGCTGGCGCCACGAACCGCCTGGGAACATTACTCCCTCGGCCGGCTGCTGCTCCATTGGGGCGACCCGGAGACGGCCGCGCAGGCATTTAACCAGGCGGTGTCCTTGCAACCCAATGACTATTGGGCGAACTCTTATCAAGGCAAGAGTGCCTATCGCCTGCAACGCTTTGACGAGGCGGTTAACGCCTTTCG
>JBGQLF010001060.1:0-4444 GCA_041499985.1 Gemmataceae bacterium | reverse complement strand
TTCACCAGGGCGAAAGCGCTGAGCGGATCGCCGACCGCTGGCGGATGAACCGCGACGAGGTGGACGCCTTCGCGGCAGAGAGCCATCGGCGCGCCAGCCAGGCAGCGCGGGTTCATGCCAAGCGAGAACTGCTGCCCACACCGGGCGTGGACGCAGAGGAAAAGCGCATCACGGTGACGTTCGATGAAGGTGTCCGGGCGGTGATCGACCGTGCCAAGATGGCCGCCTTGCCGACCGTGTTTCGCCCGGATGGTAACGGTGTGGTCACGGCCGCCAACTCCAGCCAGATTTCCGATGGAGCGGCGGCGGTGCTCGTGGCGAACCGGGACGTGGCCCGCGCCGAGGGATTGCGCCCCCGCGCCCGCTTTCGAGCGCGTGTGGTGATGGGCGACGATCCGACGATGCAACTCACCGCAGTGATTCCGGCGACCCAGAAGGCGCTGACGGGGGCGGGAGTGAGTGTGCGGGATCTCGACTGGATCGAGATCAACGAAGCCTTCGCCACGGTGGTACTGGCCTGGGCCCGCGAGTTCCAGCCGGACCTGAGCAAGGTCAATCCGTGGGGTGGTGCCATCGCGCACGGTCATCCGCTCGGGGCCACGGGGGCTGGCCTCATGGCGAAGATGCTAGCAGGACTCGAAGCGACGGGCGGGCAGCTAGGGTTGCAAGTGATGTGCATTGGCCATGGCATGGCCACGGCGACCGTTCTGGAACGCATCTGAATTGCCGTGCCGACCGGAAGTCTGTTCCGCAGGAGACTGTCTCGTGGGGCAGGATTCCAATCCTGCCGGGATGCTGGGGGGATTCCAATCCTGCCTCCCCCAGGTGGCGGACAGGCCACAGGCGACTGGAGGCAGCGTTTGAGTTCCTGTCGCCACTTCGCAAGCTTGCTGACACATGCCCTCCTGCCGCTCGCGCACTGCGATAGGCATTCATTATCTTTGCGAAATAGATCGCATAGGCTATTCATTATCTTTGCGAAATAGCCGCACTCCTCCATTCATTCTCTTTACGAAATAGATCACATAGGCTATTCATTATCTTTACAAAATAGCTTGCACTGTGAAAGAGCGCGTTAACAACTCGAAACAGGGTTTACACAACATGTTGCATTCCCTTAACACGATTTTGGTCGGGCGAGACAAACCACCACCCGAGTCCGTCCGCTTCGTACTGGCCAGGACGGATTGCCAGAACGCAATCCTGTTCGCTGGCCGTGCAGCATAATCAGTTCGTAGTTCGTGAGATACGGCCGTTCCTCCCCTCGTCACTCGTCTCTTGCTATTGGCCGGATTAACGGGCATTCGCAAAACTTCGAAAAACAAAAAGAAAACGGCTTACGCTCGGCCCTGAATGTGCAAGGAGGGAAGGGCGACGTGTTTCAGCGTCTCGAATGGCGAATCGCCTCAGGATGTTGGCCGGTTGCTCACGTCGCGGTGAACGACTAGCCTCCTTGCTAGCCAGTACCCATATCCCTTGTTGAGGAAAACGTCCAACTTACCCATTGGGAGGTGTTAACGATGAAAACGATCGCGTACAGTCTGATTCTTCGGCTGGTGCCGAGACCGAAGGAGGTCGCAACGATTAAACGGAGTCTGTTTAGTTTGGCGGTTCTGGCCCTGGGAAGCTTGGCGATCCTGTGCGGCGACGCCCAGGCTCAGCTCATGCTCACTCCGGCTGGCGTCGCTGCCGGATTTCAGCTCACATCGTTCGCCACGGGCTTTCCCAACACTCAGAACGTCGGTCCCCTCGGGATTGCCTTCCCCACCACCGGGGGTGTGCTGGTAACGGATTATCCGGGGAATGTGCGCCTCTTTCCAACCAATAGCGATGGCCAAAGCGCCAGCTCTTTCCCGCCCGTCTCCGGAGCGAGCTATGGTCTCGCCAATGCCGTAGGCCTCGCGATGGTGGGGAGTAACATTTACATGACGCAGCAGGCCAACGGCGCAGTGGTCCAAGTCAATGCCAATGGCACGTTAAATCGGACCGTCATCCCAGCCGGAAACATTCCTATGGCGACCGGCATATTCACGAATCCTACGAATGGGCATCTTTTCGTCTCCGAGGGGGGCGGGGGTGGCGCCATCTTCGACGTGAACCCGGGGACCGGTCCCGGTCTCGGGACCGCCACTCTGTTCATGAGTGGCATGAATTCCGATGGCCTTTCGATAACCACCAATGGATCCATTCTGTATGCTGCCGAATTCAACAACAGAATCTTAGGCTTCAGCATCGCGAACCCGCAAGCAGGGCCTGTCTTCGACTCCGGCCCCATCTCGGGTCTGGATGGTGTTGCCCTCGGTCTCGGCGCTCTTGCGGGTAACCTCTTCGCGAACACGAACGACGGCCGGGTCGTTGAAGTGAGCTTGACGAACCCCCCCGTCCAAACCGTGATCGCGACCGGCGGCTCGCGCGGCGACTTCATCACCCTGGATCCGAACAACACGTTGCTCGCGACCCAGACCGACCGGATCTTCCGGCTAACGCTGGTGGGAACCCTACCCCCGCCTGGAGTCCCCGAGCCTTCGAGCCTGATCTTGCTCGGTCTCGGCGGTCTCGGCCTGGCCGGTTATGCCTGGCGCCGGCGGAAGCAGTCCGTGTAAGAGACCACGCCGAAGAGGTTCCTCTCTTGCCGTTTCAGCACGAAAGCCTCGGGCGCCGGTTTCGGCTACCGAGGCTTTTCCTTACCTTCGGAAACAGCTTTCTCCGGTCGCTCACGTTCCCGGCTCGCCCGAAAGATAGGTCACGCCCCAGCAACCAGACCAAGCAGAAAAAGCTTGCTCCCTCTGCCTTTTTGCTTTCTTCTGAAGCCTGCATCGTGTTGGTTCGTGGAGGAACTCTTCCTGGAGTTGCTTGATGGGCAGTAGCATGACGTGCGGGAGTTTGGTTTTCCTTGTCTTGGCGGCCTCCGCGCCGGCGGGTGACTGGCCCGGCTGGCGGGGGCCGCGCGGCGATGGCACTTCCGATGAAACCCACCTTCCTCTGCGCTGGAACCCAACCGAGAACGTTCGCTGGAAAGTCCCGATACCCGGCAAGGGGCACTCCTCGCCCATCGTCTGGGGCGAGCGCCTCTTTGTCACCACCTGCCTGGAGAAGGATGAGAAACGTCTGCTCCTGTGCCTCGATCGTCGCAACGGCAAGCTGCTCTGGGAGCGTGAAGTCCTGACAGCGCCCCTGGAACGGAAACACAAACTGAATAGCTTTGCCAGTTCCACCCCCGTCACCGATGGCCAGCATGTTTGGGTGTCGTTCCTGGCCTATCCGGATATGCAGGTCGTCTGCTACGACTTTGCCGGCAACCTGGTCTGGCGCCGCTCGCCCGGCAAGTTCTATTCGCCGCACGGCTTCTGTAGCTCGCCGATGCTCTACCAAGACATGGTGCTGCTCAACGGCGATCAAGATGCCGAGGCGTATCTCGTTGCCCTCGACAAGGCGACCGGAGCCGAGCGCTGGCGAGCCGACCGTCCCAACCGCACGCGCTCCTACTGCACACCGATTCTCATCGACGCCGCCGGCAAGAAGCAGTTGGTGCTCAGCGGCAGCAAGTGCGTCGCCAGCTATGACCCCGACACCGGCAAACAACTCTGGATCATCGATGGCCCAACGGAGCAATACGTCGCCAGCCTGGTCTTTTTGCAGGATGTGCTCTTCCTGACGGCCGGGTTCCCGGAATTCCACCTGATGGGCATTCGACCCGACGGTGAGGGCAATGTCACCCAGACACATGTCCTCTGGCACGACCGGCGCGGCGCGTCCTATGTGCCATCGCCCATTGCTTGGGACAGATATTTCTTTGTGGTCAGCGACGGCGGCGTGGCCAGTTGCCTGGAGGCCAAGACCGGGAAACGCCTGTGGATGGAACGCCTCGGCCGGCATCACAGCGCTTCGCTCGTTGCCGCCGATGGGTACTTGTACTTCCCTGACGACGACGGCATCACGTTCGTCCTCAAAGCGGGTCCCAAGTTCGAAGTGGTCAGCCGCAATGCGCTGGAGGAGGAGTGCTACGCCTCCCCGGCCATCGCGCACGGCCAGCTCTTCATTCGGACGCTGCACCATCTGTACTGCATCGGACCGGCCGATGCGGAGCGCGCGCAAGAATGACGCGGCCTGGTTTTCAAGTTGACCGGCGTCCGGCCAGACCACAGAATTCAGCTCTCCTTGAAGATCTGCGGGCTGTCGTGCAGGAGGTGTCTCGATGCGTTACTGTTGGCTGCTGCTGATTCTGTTGACCTGGGCGCTCGATCCTGTTGGCGGGCGAGCTGCCGATCCGCCGCCTGGTCTGGATATTTACTTTGTGGATACCGAAGGAGGCGCGGCCACGCTGGTCGTGACCCCGGCCGGCGAGTCGGTGCTCCTCGATTGCGGCAACCCCGGCGCGCGGGATGCCGAGCGGATCCATCGCGCCGCTACCCAATTGGCCGGGCTGAAGGCGATCGACCACCTG
>JBGQLF010001059.1:0-4444 GCA_041499985.1 Gemmataceae bacterium | reverse complement strand
CGGCGCGAGGGGTCGGTCAGCGAACGATATCACATCTCGTCAGACGAGTCCCAAGAGCAGTTGGCAGGCCCATCAACGGTCGCATGTCCGTGCTGCGAACGGGCCACCGATAGCCTGAAAACTTACCATGTGCCAATTATTATCTTCCTCATCTTTTGTGTCAGTGCTAGACGCGAGGCCATCACCGCGTGTCCTCGGTGTATGCGCGTGAAGCTGGTCGCGTGGGGAGGGCTTGAAATCCTGGGCGCTAATGTCGGATGGCCGTTCCTCATTCTGCCTACACTGGCCTTTCGGCTAATCACAAGCCTCCGTAAAGGGAACGCAGATCTTAAGAATAGTCTGTCAAGCAGCTTACTGAGTGCATTTGTTCTCGTGGTTGGCCTCTTTGTTGTTCTCACTGTTATTGCTCTCGTATACAAACCTGGGGCTAACGTAGCTTACTCGGTGATCATCTCGGGTGGGTGTTACGTTCTTTTGATGGTGATCGCTCTGGCTCGGAATCTCTGATGCAGACACGTCGCCACGGGCGCGCCGCTCGGGGAAAGCCCCAAGTCTGCACCGAGGGAGTCCGCCCGTGGAGAGCTGGGAGCGGACTGGGCACGTCGGCCGGCGCGGGCTGATGATGCAGGACCGTGGGGCAGACATTCCTGTCTGCCGTGCCACGGCAGACAGGAATGTCTGCCCCACGGTCTCAATTCCGGGGACTTACTTAGCGGAGAATCTTGACCTTGGGTAGCGCCCGTTGGAGGTCTTCGACACCAGCGACGCTAACGCCGGTGCCACACAGCACCAGTTGCCGAAGATCGCGCAAGCGTTTCAGGTTTTGCAGGCCCCGGTCGGTGATTCCCGCCCCGCTGAGCGTTAGATTCTGGAGTCCGGTCATGCTGCCAAGAGAGCGCAGGCCGTCGTCGGTAACGCGCGTATGATACAGGCTCAGTTCTTGAAGACCGGTCAAGCGTTGCAGGGATTGCAGGCCGTCGTCCGTGATCGCGGTGTCATTGAGGTACAATGTCCGGAGGCCGGGCAAGCCAGTAACCTGCATTAAGCCAGCGTCGGTGATCACGGTGCCATAGAGGTTCAGCGTCCGCAGGTTGGCCAGCCCTTGAAGCAGCTCCAAGTCGGCGTCCTTGGTTTTGGTAGCGTGCAGGTCGATGCCGATCACGGGCTTCTCGGGGAGGCGGGCGTCCCGAGTGACGCTTCCCCCCAACCCTTCCACCCTGGCTACGATTGGTTCGGATCTCGTTGTGCTGGCCACCGGTTTTTCACCGCTACCGATGCCCTCCGCCCGCCAACGGATCGCCGCCCACGAGCCCTTGGCTTGCTCCCCGTGACGATTATTGATGGTGAAGGAGACTGCCTCCTGCTGGACGATCTCCAAATCGCTCTTTTTGTACGGCACGTCGACAAACCACGACTGACTGAACTCTCCAAGGACCAAACGGGGCGGTGACTGGAAGGGCTTCGGATAGCGGACACGGACTTCCTCGCCGGCGCGCACGGCAACGATTCCCTCCTGGACGTACTTGACCGAGCGGCTGCCGACCGCGGGTGTGAGCACGGCGTCGGCCCAATGGCCATCCTGGCAGGATGGAACCGCCAGGAGGACAGCAAGACAGGCTAGCGTGACAGCGCCCCGCCGGCCTGCACCCGGTTGGCTCTCCTCGCCCTTGGCCACAACAACCTCCTACACGAGCGTGGCTCTAGCCCAATCACTCCGGGTAAACAGATGTCCCTCTATGGTCGCTCATGCGGGTCCGGCTGCTTCTTCACTGGGTTTGGCTTGTTGGGCAAGGGGACGCCTCGCGCCGGGAGAGCTGGAGCCGTTCGGACATTTCCGTGAGCCGCCGGCGCTTGGTACGCGGCCTTGTGTGGCGCCGTCAGCGCGCCCCCGGCCGCGTGAGCTTCATGTAAGTTACGCTCCACAGCCACGTGGCGCACTTCCTCGGCGTGGTGCATGGCTTCGAGGCGTTCCCGGTTTTCCAGCCGCACCGTGCGCACCCCGTGGACCTCGCCGATGCGTGCGGACGCGACCAGCGCCGGACCGCGGTAGCCGACCCGGACCTGTTCCACGAGAGTGCGTGGCGGGCAGGGATAACGCCCGGCCGCCCGGCCCAGGCACACATCGATCTGGACCGAGGCCCACCGTGGCTCGGCGCGATGCTCGTAAACGGCGTAGACAAAGATCGGGTCATAGCGGCGCCGGTGGTACAGCACGCAGCTCTCGAAGCCGTAGTTGGTGTAGACTACGCCG
The DNA here is from genome assembly GCA_041499985.1 of Gemmataceae bacterium. Lineage (GTDB taxonomy): Bacteria > Planctomycetota > Planctomycetia > Gemmatales > Gemmataceae > JBGQLF01. The sequence continues at coordinate 2,193 of JBGQLF010001059.1, read as the reverse complement.
TAGTAATCGCCGAAGTAGTAGTGGCAATAGGACGGGCGCACCCAGAACGCGTCGAGGATAACCGTCTGGGGAACGGCGTACGCCGGCGTGTAGACGAACGCGGGACCCACCATGGCCATGTTCACGTAGACCGGCGCATAGAGAAACCCACGACGCGTGATGGCCAAGTCCCAGTAACCGGCAATGTAGATATAGCCGCTCGGTGTCCAGCGATAATGGGAGTCCACCCAGACGTAACCGGGCTGTACCCGTGCCCAGTAGCCCGCAACCCAGGAGTAACCAGCTTCTCGGTAGACCTGGGCGCCATTGACGACCACATACCCGGCGTCATGCCAGACCCAGTGGCCCGGCACGTGAAAACTGTCCGGTGTCGGCGGTTCTCCCGGCGCCGAGGTGTTGGGCTGCGCGGGCGGCACTGGCAGATAAGTAATCTGATGGCTGCCGTTCGCCTGGTTTTCGGCCACGGTCCAGAATCCGGGAACCCAGCACCACTGGCCGGCGTCCTCTTTCCAGTAGCCGGCCATCCAATGCTTGCCCGGTGGCGGCGCGCGCCAGGTACCGCTAACCCAGAGGTAATCCTTGCGCTCGTCATCCCACGCCCAGTAGCCGGAGATCCAGGTCACGTTTCCTTCCGGCTTCTCGGCGGGTGGCATCTCGTCAATCGGTTTGGGTGGCTGTTTCTCCACCAGTTTGGTCGGCATCGGCTCGGTGGTCAGGCTGGCGAATGCCTCGTGGATCGGGCCACGCGACAGCACTTCGACTCCGTTGGAGGAGGACGGGATCTCGCCGGCCGGCGCCTGCTGCGCCCCGCCCGAGGTCGGCACGGGCACCGGCGGCAGAGACTCCTGGGCCAACAGGGAGCCGGCCCGAAGGGTAGCGAGGGTCGCGAAAAGGGCGACGAGCTTCCAGGTCGAAGAGGCAGTTTTCATGCGCGGGCACTCCGCAGAACAGATGTTGAGAAATGGCAAAGACAGCGTCAGCGCGCTCGACGAAGTATTTCACGAGAATCGGTAGGTGACGCTGTTCGTGGGCCGGGAAACCGACCCGTCTCGACCATCGGCATTCCCCGCCGGTGGTCTTGTGCAAGAGAAGTGTTCTATCCATTGCGGCTACCGGAATCCAGGCCAGCCGTCGGTATAGTTCCAAAAAGGCCCGTTTCGCGAAGGGCAACTTGACACAAAGCGCTTTGCCTGGCAGAGTAGCTCTCGTCCATCACCCTTGGTCCTTGGAGTAATTCTGGATGGCACGAGTTTCTCGGAAATACGGCTGGCTGATGCTGGGGATCTATCCGCTGTTCGGACTGGCGCTGGGGCTGGCGGACCCTGCTCTCGGAACGGTCGTGCAGCAGCTGGGCATCAAGGCGGGAGCGGCCACAGCCATCAGCGTGAATATGCTCATGCCGGTCGCGGCGGTGGCGCTGGGCTTGGTCTGGGCCCGTGTCGGCAGCGCCTGGTTTGGAGCCGCGCTCATGACACTCGGTTTTGTCATCGGCCTGGCCATCCGGTACTCCACGGCGAATCAGGGCTGGTCCCTCGTGGGTATCCCACGTTCCATCCCCCCCGTCCTGATCGTTGCCGGGCTCGGCTATGCGGTCCTCGGAACGTTTGCCGCCCTCATCGGGCGCGGCTGGCGCACTTGGAGTTCATCCAATGGACCGCAGGCCGGGTAGGTCCTCGTCAGTGGAGGAATCTGTTCAGGGCCGGTTGCGCCGGTGCCGAATTTACCTGAGAAGAGCGGGGCAACCCCCGCGCTGCTTTTCAGGAGCCCATCCGCATGCAACCGTTCAGCGCTTTCCTGCCTTGCCTAGGTTTGCTCCTTGTTAGCGCCGACCCTGCCGACGTGGGTGGATCGTACCTCTACCAACCCACCGAGGTAGAACTATCCTACCTGTACCAACCCGCTTTCCAGATCGATTACGACCTACGCCAGCCGGCCGAGCCGTACATCCCGCAGCCGGGCGACATCTTCCTGGCCACCGGCCGGGAGTTTTGGGCCAAATTGGGGCACTGGATGGCGGGCACGGGCGCGCCCCAGCACTCCGGCATCGTCGTTGCCCGTCCGAACGGCCGGCTCGTCCTCCTGGAGGCGGGACCGCACAATACCCTCCACTGTGGGTCGGAGGAGGTGATTTCTCAGTTACAGAGCTACGCCGTCATGGAACGCGTGTGGATCCGGCAGCGCAAGGTGCCTTTG
>JBGQLF010001058.1:0-4446 GCA_041499985.1 Gemmataceae bacterium | reverse complement strand
TTGAAAGAGCAGCCATTAATAGCGGAGAACGTACGGTCACGGGGCTCAGACCACCTCGGCATTGAGCCGTGCTCTTCGTGTGATTCCTCAAAGCGCAGACGCGGCGGTCAGCGCGACAACCACGTTCCTGGCTGTCTTGAGTTCCGTACACCCGTGACGGCCGCTGGCTTGGACCTGCTTGGCCACAGCTTCCGCTGCAACTCTCATACAGAGTTCATAACGCCTGCAGGATGCAGCATCCGCTTGAATCACGCGCTGGCCCCTGACGATGAGATTGACATCCGCGTCGGCCGCCGTGAAGTTCGCGGCCGGGTGGCCGGCAAGCTCAGGACTCTCCCGGAAGGGCATATCTACGCCATCGAGTTCGATCAGCCGACCAACTTTCGCTGGGACGCACCCTTCCCGGAGACTGCAGACCCCGGACCTACTTTCCATCTCCACTGCAGCGCTTGCGATCTCGGTGGCGAGGTTAACCTTACCGGTGTCCAGGCCCTCGTTTATGAAGCCATTGGCGCTATCACGCGGACCTGTCCGCGTTGCTGTGAGAAAACGCGGTGGAGACAAGAGAGAGGCGCCAACCGGCAGCGGTCGAGCAAAGGGCCTCTGCCGGATTCTTCGTCCGGCAGGGAACCAGTATCAGTTCTGCCGTTGGCCAGCCACATCGAACCGCTGCGATCCAAGTCTCGCACCGAGGATGCCCGCAAGAGCAGTCGAATTCAGCTCAAGGGCGCAAAAGCCTGCTTGCAAACCCCGGTGCGAGGCACCGATGTCGCCGTCGTGGTCAACATCTCCAGGGGTGGTTTGCGGTTCGTGAGTTTCAAAAGATATGAGCGTGGCGACTGGATGCGAGTCGCGGCCCCGTATACCGAGGGGGGCACCAACATCTTTGTCCCAGCTGAAATCGTGCGAGTCGAGAAACGCGCTGCCGCGGGCATGCCGGGCGAGTACGCTCTCATGTTCCGTTCCCTGTAGCCTCGAAACGAAGTCGTGGATTCAGCGGCTGGCCCTTTTTCCCCGATTGTGTTCTCCTGACCGCCTGCCTGAGCGGGAGGATGTTAGTAGTACACAACCACCACCTTAGTTTCTTGTGGCCGGCCACGGTGAAACCTATAATCCGCCAGAAAGCGAAGAACAGCGTTAAGGTCGCCGAGTACACCATGGTCAAGGCCCGGCTACAGTGGCAACTCCTTGCTTGCATTGGGGGGATCGCCGCTGTCAACGTCGTTGCCAACTTGTCGTTGCTATTGTTGGCGCGCTCGACGACATCGTTCAGTGCGAGCCGGCTCGTGCTGCTGTCCGCCGCTGTTTCGACCCTTCTGATCATCATAGGCGGCGTGAGCATTTGGCTCGCCTGCCGTGTCTTCGACCGCCTCTCAACCGGGATGGCAGATCTGCAGCAGGGCAAGTACCCGCTGTTGGTGGCGCACAAAGGAAACCCTCTCGCCAAGTACATCCGGCAGTTCAACCAGTTCTCGGCTGAGTTGCGGGCCCGCGATGAGAAAACCAAGATCTGGGCGCAAAATCGCGAAGGCGAGTTGGTGAAAGCCTCGCGCCTGTTACGTCTCAACAACAGCCGCGTCGAAGCTCTCCGCGCCAAGCCAGAAGGCCTGGTCCTGCTCGACGACAACAATCACGTTTGTGGCGTGGACCAAATCGCAGCCGAGCTGATCGGTTCGCCGGCGGATTCTTTGTCGAACGCGCCTCTGGAGGAAGTGATCATCCACTTACGCGAGCGTGCGTCCAATCCGGCTTCGCTTGATGAACACTGCGCGACGTTGCGCGACGGCCAAGTCAACCAGGTCCGCCTGGAACTGCAGCACCCCCGTGAGGCTCTCTTGCGGCTTACCCGCATGCGGGTTGTCGGTGCCACCGGCGCTTCAGCGGATCGCAACATCAGCGCCAAGCCGGAGCCGAACCCGGAAGTAGAGAGAATGAAGTCGGAATTTCTTTCGACCATGTCGCACGAGCTGCGCACGCCGCTCACGTCGATCAAGGGCTCGTTGTCGCTGATACAAAGCGGGAGCAGCGGTCACATACCGGCCGAAGCCCGCGATCTCCTCGACATCGCCCTGAGCAATACGGAGAGGCTGAATTCAACCATCAGCAACGTGCTCGACGTCGCCCAACTCGAGTACGGCGGTGTCCAATTCGAGGTTTCTACCGTATCGCTTGCCAAAATCGTGGCTGAAGCCATTCAGGCGGTCCGGCCCGAAGCGGTCACGCGCAATGCGCGCATCGAGGTTTCGCTTCCGGAACCGCCACCGGTCATGACGGTGGACGGCAAGCGGATCGCGCAGGTCCTCCGGCACCTGCTGTCGAACGCCATCAAGTTTTCCGCCAACAACAGCCGTGTCATGCTGTCCGCAAAGGTGGATGGCGGAGCATTGGTCCTGTCCGTCCGGGATTTCGGCGTTGGAATCAGTCCCGATTTCATGGGCAGACTGTTTCAGAAATTCGAACACGAACAAGAGGCGCTCACCCGCGATACCCAGGGTTGCGGACTTGGCTTGGCCATTTGCAAGCTGGTGGTGGAAGCCCATGGCGGGCGCATCTGGGCCGAAAGCGTCGAGGGCAGCGGCTCCACTTTCTCGGTTTCCCTGCCGCTGGTGCTTTCCCCTCGGACTATTTTGGTCGTGGATGACGACGACGACCTGCAGCGCAGCATGGCTGATTTTTGTGAGCGACGCGGTTACCGCGTGCTTCCTTGTCACAACCCGAAGGAGGTGGTCAACTTGGCGCGTAGATTCGGTCCCCACGTTGTGGCGCTTGACGTGCTGGCGCCTTCGGGAACCTCGGCCGAGGTCTGCAGCAGGCTGGCGGCGGACCCTGCCACTCAGACCATCCCCGTGGTGTGCTTCGTCGGCGATCGGGAAACGGCCAATTACGCGCGCGGGCCGAATTATCACACGCTATCCAAGCCGCTCGACGTGTCCGAATTCGGCAGCCTCCTCGATCGCGTGTTCGCGAAGTCAGGGGGCAACGGCGCATGAACTTGAAACGCGTACTGCTGGCGGAGGATGATCACGACATCCAAGTCGTCGCCCGCATGGCCTTGAAGATGGGTGGAGTCGAGGAAGTCTTCGTGGCCAACGATGGCCAGGAATGCCTGTCGCTCGTGCAGAAAGCGCGGCCCGATCTCATCCTGCTGGACGTCATGATGCCCCGGCTGGATGGTTACGCCACCTGCGAGTTGTTGAAGCAGGATCCGGAAGCGAACCAAATCCCTGTGATATTCCTCACGGCAAAGGCGCAAGACGCGGACTTAAAAAAAGGACTCGCAGTCGGCGGCATCGGTTACGTGACCAAGCCGTTTGATCCGACCACTCTTTGCCAACGCATCATGTCGATCATGGAAACCCAATGAGCCACGATGATGCACAGTTCGCAGCCGGCGTGCTGGATTCCGTTCCCGGCGGAATTCTGGCCTTGGATAGCGCCGGCCGGATTATCTACCTGAATCATGGCTTGGCCGCGATCTTCCAGGTTGCGGCCGGCGATTGGGTTCATCGTCCGCTGTCCGAGCTTGCCCAGCATTTCCGGTCGGCCATCTCGTGCGAGGGCGACAGTTTCGATTTCGCGGCATGGGCCGCGCAGCCGGAGGCGCGGAAATCCCGTGAACTAAGACTAACCCGTGGCGGCTCCACCATCTACTTAAGAGAAGATAGCGGGCCCTTGCAGGACGCCGGCGGCGCCGTCGTCGGCCGGGTGTTCGCCTACCACGACATCAGCCGCGAGAAAACCATTGATCAGATGAAGTCGGAGTTCATCGCGACTGCGTCCCACGAATTGCGTACCCCGATGACTTCCATCAAGGGCGCCATTGACCTGGTGCTCAGCGGCTTTGCCGGCGAAGTCAGCGCCGAGATGCGCGAACTGCTCGCCATTGGCCAGAAGAACTGCGAACGTCTGATCCGACTGGTGAACGAAATCCTGGACATTGCCAAAATTGAAGCCGGCAAAGTCGAACTCAAGCTTGAGTCCATGGATCCCTCCATTCCGGTCGAGGACGCTGTACGCGCGGTTGCCTCCTTCGCCGGCCAGCACGGCGTGAAAGTCGTCATGGAAGGCCAGGACGGGCTTCCTTCAGCAGTGTTGGACAAGGATCGCATTGAGCAGGTCGTCATCAACCTGCTTTCCAATGCCATCAAATTCTCGCCCGATAACGGCGAAGTCCGGGTGCGCGTTGCATGCGACGGACCTTGGTTCCTGTGCTCGGTCATTGATCAGGGCTGTGGCATCGCCGAGCCAGACCTGCCCAAGGTATTCGGCAAATTCCAGCAGGTCGGTGATTCTTGGCGCATGGGAGGCTCAGGCCTGGGGCTCGCCATTGCCAAGGGGCTCATCGGCGAACACGGTGGCAAGATTTGGGTGGAAAGCGAGGTTGGCCGCGGTTCGTGTTTTTCCTTCCGCATTCCGCTGAGCGGACAGGAGCGGAAAGCGGTGTCT
>JBGQLF010001057.1:0-4452 GCA_041499985.1 Gemmataceae bacterium | reverse complement strand
GGCTTCGCGCTGACGTACGTTCGTGGCCTCGTGATCTCCACTTGGTTCGAGTTCCAGCGGGATTGCGTTCGGACCCGCTCTTCATTAGAGTACCGCCATGGTAACACCCCCGAACGCTTCCGCAAATCCTACCCCTGGCGCCAGGAAGCGGCGTCCTGTGCTGCGGTTTCTCCGGCGCGTGCTCTCCAACTGGCGCGAACGGCATCGCCATCCGTTTAACTTCGCCATCCACCTGCTTGGCATCCCCTTGGCCGTGGCAGGCGTCGGACTCCTCTTTTTTCTTCCCTGGTACTGGGGAGTCGGCGCCTTTCTGCTGGGCTACGCCTTGCAATACGCCGGGCATGCTGTGGAGGGCAATGACCTGGGCGAGTGGGCCGGCATCAAACGGATGCTCGGTCTGCCTTACGTCGGCATTGCGCCGCCTCGCAACGAGGAATGATGAACGATGAACGATGAACGGAAGATCTCTTTCATTCATCGTTCATCATTCATCGTTCCTCGTTTCCCCCAGACTGTGTTCTTACCCCGATTATTTGCCTTTTACCCCCCTGCTTGCCTGCTCGGCAGGACCCGAAAATCCGGCAAGGTTTTCCTGGACGCTAGCCCAGCGACTGCCGATATACCCTGTACCATCTCGGGTTCTGCGCTGCCCTTGACTGCGCGGCAGGACAGAAGTCCGTGCGGGCACAAACGGCAAGTTCCGGGATCGCCTCTCGCCAAGGCAGGAAGGCCGGGCGGTCTGTTCCGACGGGGTGACTCACTATGCGCTGGAAAATTGTGGTTACGGGGCTAGTGCTGGCATTCGCCGGAGCGCTCGGCTGCAAGCAGCAGTGTTATCTGACCGAGTGCGACTACCACGACTACCATCTGAGAGGCATGGGTTCGGCGACCATGGAGAATGACCCGACTGCCTCGCTCGTGCCGGCCACCTGCGAGGTGGGGAAGCCCACCACGGTGCTCAACCCGGAGCGGGAGACCCGTCTTCTGTCGCTGAATGAAGCCATCGCCATGGCGATGGAGCGTGGCCGCATCGGTAGCCAGATCCCGGTGAACTTCGGCATCACCAACGACAGTTTGGCGTCGTTCCAGGGCCGAACCGTGGCGGGGTCGGATAACATCCGTGTCCTGGCCCTCGACCCGGCAATCCTGGGCGCGGACATCGAGGCCTCCTTGGCCAAGTTCGATGCGCGCTGGACCACCAGCATGACCTGGAACAACACCGATCGTCCCGTGGGCACGCCCCTGGAGACTTTCCAGGCCGCCGGTCAGGTGCAAGCCATCCGGGAAATGGATGCCACTTTCAACACCACGCTGCTCAAGCCCCTGCCCACAGGTGGTGTGGCCGGCCTTACCTTCAACACCGCTTACACCTTCACCAATTTGCAGGCGCGCGTCAACCCCTCGTACCGTCCCGCTTTGGTGTTCAACTTCGAGCAGCCCCTCCTCCAGGGCTATGGCGTCGAGATCAACCAGTTGCGGGCCTCGCACCCGGGCAGCATCGCGAACCCGTTCCCCACGGGGGGCCGGGTCGAAGGCGTGCTCATCACGCGGCTGCGGTTCGATCAACAGCGGGCCGAGTTCGAGCGCGTCGTCCACTACATGATCGTGAACGTGGAAGTGGCGTACTGGAACCTGTACGGCTCGTACTGGAACCTGTATAGCCGTGAACAGGCCCTGCGTCAGGCCTACGAGGCCTGGAAGATCAACAAGGCCCGCTATGAAGCCGGCCGAATCCCCATCCAGGACTATGCTCAGACCCGCCAACAGTATGAGCTATTCCGGGTCCAACGGATCCAGGCTCTGGGGCAGGTGCTGGAGAATGAGCGCCAGCTTCGCATCTTGACCGGTCTGCCGGTGGAAGACGGCTTCCGACTGGTGCCGGCCGATTCGCCCACGCTAACGCCCTATCAACCCGATTGGAGCACGGCTCTAAACGATGCACTGGCCCTTCGGCCCGAGTTGATGCTGGCCCGGCAAGACCTCAAATTCCGGCAACTGGATGTGATCAGCCAGAAGAACCTGCTGTTGCCCGACCTCCGTTTCATCAGCAGCTATGACATCAACGCCATCGGTTCGCGCCTCGATGGCCCCAACTCCGACAACGCCCTGCGGAACCTGGCATCGGACCACTTCAACAACTGGTCGCTGGGCCTGCGCTTGGATGTGCCGCTCGGTTTCCGCGACGCCCATTCGGCGGTGCGTGTAGCCCGGCTCAACCTGGCCCGCAGCTACTACGCGCTGCGCGATCAGGAAGATAAAACGACCCAGTATCTGGCCCTCACGTACCGCAACCTGTTCCAATTCTACTCGACCATCGAGATGGAACGGGCGCAACGGGAAGCGGCCGCCACGCAACTGGAAGCCCGCTTCAAGGAATTCCTCGCCGGGCGCGGGACTCTCGATATCTTGCTGGAAGCGCAGCGCGTCTGGGCCGATGCCCTACGGGATGAGTACGCCGCCATCGTGCAGTACAATAACTCTCTGGCAACCTTTGAGTTTGCCAAGGGGACGATCTTGCAGCACGATAATGTCGTGATTACCGAAGGCCCGTTGCCGCAATGTGCGCAGGTTCGGGCCGTCGAACACGAACGGCAGCGGGACAAGGCGCTGATCCTGCGGACGCGGCCCGATCCTTCCCTTGCGGCGCCGTGCTGCTTCGACAAGGGCGAATTCGGCATCCCGAAGTTGCCGGCCCACGAGGCTCCGCCGATGCCGGCCCTGCTCGGCAACCAGCCGCCCTTGCCGCAGATCACCGAAGAGGGGCCGGACACGAAGAGTCCGGGCCAGCCGCGCCAGAAAGCCGATGCGTCGGCTCCAGCTGCTCAGGCCGTGGAGCCGGCCGGCAAGTTCAGCACCGGTACCATCGTGATCGAGGACGCACCACCCGCGGCTGCTGGAGTGCCGGCTGCATCGGGACAACCCCAGCTGGGCATCCCCCAGACGCTGCCGTCCAGTCTCTGGAGCAGGGAGAAAAAGTCCGGCATCTTGCCTTTGAGTTTGCCGCCCAGTGCCGGCAGCTCGCTGCCGTGATGAAAGTCAAGAGAACCCTGGCAAGACGCCGGGCCGAGCCAGCGACGACGGTGCGTGTGCAAGTAGCGCACGTACCGACATCGCCGGCTCGGTCTCCGTTCTGGTGATCTTCCTGGCTGCGTGACGATGCGCGTTTTTGTCTACGAATACACCTGTAGCACGAGTGCGGCGGAGAACTCCAACATCAGGTCGCTTCACGCCGAAGGCTGGGCCATGTTGACGGCCGTGCTGGAGGATTTCGCTCAGGTAGCCAGCGTGACAGCAGTCACGCTCTTGGCGGAGGGCTGTCCCTGTCCGCCCAGGGGTCATGTAGTTCGGCTTTGCCGTGCCGACGATGAGAAGACCGTTTTTCGGCAGCTGGCGCAGGCAGCCGACTACACCCTGGTCATCGCCCCCGAGTGCGACGAGATTCTCGCCACCCGTTGCCAGTGGGTCGAGGATTCGGGAGGCCAGCTCCTGGGCCCGACACGGGCTGCGGTTGGACGGACCGCCGACAAGTTGGCACTGGCTGGGCACTTGCAGGACCAGGGCGTGCCCACACCGCCGTGCCAGTTGTTCCAGCCGGGCGAAGCCGTTTCCTCGGAGCGCTTTCCTCTTGTGTGGAAGCCATGTTACGGGGCAGGATCACAAGCAACTTTTCTCGTTCGGAATCTATCTGGACTGCCTGGGTGTGCCGAGCAGGCTCGAAGGGAAGGCTTTTCTGGAGACGCACTACTTCAGCCCTTCGTCCTGGGACGCTCCGCGAGCGTGGCGGTGCTCATCGGTCCGCGGGGACAGCTTCCGCTGCCGGCGGCGGCCCAACATCTCTCGTCCGAGGGACGGTTCCATTACCTCGGTGGCAGTCTGCCGTTGCCGCCGGAGCAGGCCGAGCGGGCGCAGCGCTTGGCGACACAGGCTGTCGCGACCGTTTCGGGGCTGCGAGGTTACGTCGGCGTCGATCTCGTTCTGGGGGAGGCGCCGGATGGCAGTCAGGATTGGGTCATCGAGATCAACCCCCGCTTGACGACCTCCTATGTGGGTCTGCGCGCCCTGGCCGACACCAACTTGGCCGAGATCCTGCTTCGCCTGGTGCGCGGCGAGGAGATTCCCAAACTGTCCTGGCGCAGAAATACAGTTCATTTTGAGGCGGGCGGTCGCGTCTGGCGAACCGACTAGCGGAGGGGGTCAGGGAGATTGGGTAAGTGCATTTCCACTTCCGCGCGAACCAGGCGTGGCGTGCCCCCAGCGGACGCCGCGACGCGCGCCGCCAGATGATTCGCGAAGACGACCGCATCCGCCAAGGTGCGCCCCTCCAAGGCATAGACGAGGAGACCGGCCGTGAACGCGTCGCCGGCCCCGACGGCATCCACGACCTGGACGGGCAGACCGGGTACCACAATTTCCTCATCGGGAGTCTGCACGAGGCAGCCGCGCCCGCCCCGG
>JBGQLF010001056.1:0-4454 GCA_041499985.1 Gemmataceae bacterium | reverse complement strand
CTGCTCGGCCGCCTGGTCCACCTCTGGCCAGCGCTTCTGAGCGAGGTACAACTCGGCCAACCCTTGCCAGGCCGGCCCGTAGCGGGGGTGCTCCGCCAGGGCCTGTTGCCATTGGGCCTCGGCCTCGGCAACCCGGTTCTGTTGGCTGTACAGCATCGCCATCTGGTGCCGGGCCCGGTAGCCGCGCAGTCCTGGGTCACGGCTGGCGAAGTGGTTTGTCGACGGCAGGTCGAGCAGACGCAGCAAGCACGCCTCCGCCCCGTGCAGTTCGCCTCGCTCGTGGAGCAATTGCCCTTCCGCGAAGAGTAGTTCGGCGTCGTCGGGGAAGCGGGCCCGCCCGGCACCACAAACTGCCCAGGCTGCCCCCGTGTCACGGAGCTGACGATGTCCCTGGGTCAACAACACATAGAGCTTGCGCACGATCGAGGCATCAGGCAGCGATCGCTCCAGGCTACGCCGCAGCAACGGTAACGACTCCGCGATCTGTCCCAGTTCCTGATAGGTCCAGCCCAGGTTGAACAGGGTGAACGGGTCGTCGGGGCGCTCCGCGTCTTCCAATTGTAAGAGGTGCAAGTTCCGCATTAGCTTGCGCTGACTGAGGGCGGGATCCTCGTACCCGGTGTGCTCGATGACGATATCGGTCCAATGCACCTGGCCGCCGAGCCGCCTGATCGCAGGCAGGATCTGTTCGTGGACCCGGTACTGCCAAGCGAGCGCCGGATGCCGGCGAAACAGGCGCACGTGGTCCACTTCGGTGGCTGAGCCGCCGGCCCGGTTCGATCCAGAGCGCACCTTCATGACATAAGCGGTGGCATCCTCGTGTAGGCTAGCCAGGAGGTTCCGCAAGCGCTGGCGGTTGGCGTCGTCGAGGCGGTCGTCGGCGTCGAGCCAGAAGATCCAGTCCCCCGTGGCATGACGGAGGCTCTCATTGCGGGCAGCGGCGAAATCATCCACCCAGGCGAAGTCGTAGACGCGGGCGCCGAAGTGGGCCGCCACCTCCTTGGTGCGATCTGTCGAGCCGGTATCAACGACGATGATTTCAGCTACCAGGTCCGCCGCGGAACTCAGACAGGCAGGGAGGGTCGTCTCCGCGTCGCGGACAATCAGGCACAGGGAGATTTTGGGTAATAGGGCTTGTGGAGCGGCGATTGGTTCGGTCACGGTCAAACTCCTTCTTTTCGGATCCGTCAGGATCTGGGCGGCTCTACACTCAGGAAGGCGATCGCCTGCTTGAACAGGCGATGGCGGAGCTTCCAGATCTGATCGGGTGAATACGGGCAGGACTCGCCCTCTTGCGGCCGGCGCAGCAGGTAGTTCTCCACGAACGCCCGATGCGGAGGGCTGAGCGTGGCCAGGAACTCCGCGCGCTCGAGCGCCAGCGCCAGGTAGCGGTCGGTGCGATCAACCTTGTCGACGTCGGGCAGACAGACTTCCCCCTTCTTCCGCCAGTGCCGGCGCCGCCAGTAGTAGCGGCAGATCTCGCGTTGCCCGAGCTGCTGCATATAGTCGGCCAGGGTCGCTTCCGCCGGGTCGAAACAACGCAGCGGTGAATAGTCTTTCTCGGCCAGGCAGAGCCAGACACGGTTGGCCAGGTCATCTGCCACTTCGTACTTGTCAGGTAGCCCGCCCAGCCGGCCGCGGATGAAGTGGCGCAGGACGCCGTCATACTCCTCGGCGAACTGTTCCCGGGCGGCACGGTCGCCGGCCAAGCAGGCCTCGACGAGGGCAGTTTCTCCCAGGATCCGGTCATGGGTAGACATGACTTCTCATCCTCCATCCCAAGGCAGCGGGCAGGACGCAACGCGACGGGAAGGCCTCAGCGCGACACCAGGGGACCTGGCACGGCCGGGCCTATTCCTTCCGAGGGGACAGTGGCAAGTACCGGCAAGAAATGACCTCTGGAGGAGAGCCGGATGGCTTGCCACGTAGAGTATAGAACACAACTGGCAGCTGTGCAGCTGCAAGTGTCAGATTCCAATGAAAGAATACTTTTTTTGCTCTTCTTAGGATGAATCTTTCGACCCGGGCCGAAACGAGGACCTTCTCAGCGGGTGAGGAGGAGGAAGCGGCGAAGCTGGACGCAAGGGGAGAAGACGGGGAACAGGAGGCGCAGCTTCCGCCAGAACCGGCTGCCTTCCCTGTCCCTCCTTTCTTTCCTTTTTTCCGGCTTCCTACGCCTGCTCTTTTTGTTTGCATCCCAGCACAATGAAAAAAAGGTGTCGAGAACCGATACAGAGTATCGGTTCTCGACACCTTTTTTGGTCCTTTTTAGATCTATCTTTTCGGGTCTAGATAAGGGACATGCATCATTTGAACATGATAAATGTCCCCTCTTCGCCTCCTTAGCGCGACTTCAGCTCATGCTTTGCCAGCATCGCTTCGTGACTGTACTGACTTTCCGGTATTGTGATACATTTACCCATCCGCTCGTAGAACGCGGGCCGCTGCTTATCCGACAGCGCCAGCACGCCGGCATAGAACTGCACCTGAGCTAAGCGCTGCATCCGACGAGGTTGATGAGGATCGTTCGAAGTGATTTCGTTGAGCTCTTGCTCAGTTAGGCTCCCCACAACGAACTTTCCAATTGGCCCGGGCCAGTGCTTTGCACAGGCTGAAGCAAGACGCTGGTGGATGAGATCAAGGGCGCCCTTCGGCTCGCCAGCTTCCGGATGGTCAACTGCGGCAAAATGCAGCACCAGTGGCAATTCGAGGCCTCCGGCGGGATCCTGATAAGAACAATCCAATCCCGCCACCCATACTGTGCAGGCGTCGACTGGCTCATTCAGCAACCACCGGACAACGCCCGTCCAAAGATAGGCGCCATGCATTCTTGGACGCCTCCATTGAGCCCATCCGTCAAGGAATTCCATTGCTCTGTCTAGTTGACCGGCGTACAGGTAACCCAGGCCAAGATTGGCAAGGGTTTGTTGCCAAGGCTTCTCAGCGTAGTCCTTTCGAAACTGTTCCAAGGCCTGCTGGACTTGACCGGCTTTGAACAACTCCCACCCTTTGTTAGGGTCCATCGGGCATCTCCTGGTGAGGGATTACGGAAAGGTTCCGAAGCCTGGATTGAAGATATTCCCAAATTCGTCGTAGAGCAACATCAGGATGTCTCCGTATTCTGACCAGTTCGGCAATTGGGAATTAAGGAAGGTATTGATCCCATGCGGCGTGTTAGGTTTTAGCTCCACTGCATCGAACCCGGGATGAATGGAGCCCAGAGCAGGCTTGAAGACGGCGTCCGGAACCGTTTGCCCAGTATCTACGTTCATTTCAAACTGAGTGTTCGGGTACTCCCTCGGTAGATAGGGTTCTAAGTTGTTCTGGTGCACATTCTGGCCGAAATTCCCGGAACCAAAGCCGTTCGCTGTCATGTTCATCAGGCCGTAGCCGGTGAACGAGATCCCCTCCGCGGCCGTCGCCAGTGCTGTGGCGGCTTCCGCGCTGGAGACCCCTGCCAGTGCAAGCTGCCCCCCCAGAGAGTGTAGCGTTCAGTCCCGAAAACACAGAGGCAAGGCTTTGCAAGCCGTTGACGGTCTGGTAAACCCCAGCCCCGGTGAAGGCGAGATTGTGGACGACGCCCACGCCCTGACCTACGTCGAACGCCAGGCCCTGATGATTCTGCGTCGCGGTCTCTCCCCAGAGGTTGTTCCGACCCAAAAAGGTGTCAGGAACCGATACGGAGTATCGGTTCCTGACACGAATGGCACTTCCGTCCACAAGTTCTTATGCCCGAATAGGCTACGTAAGATCATGCGCGTAGTGGAGATTATAAAGTGAGCGTATATGTCTATTCCGGGATCCGTGCCACCGCCTTGCTGCCGCCCCCCTGGTCGTTGACTCGTTGTCCCGCACCAGCGCTCGCCTAGCGGCGCACGCCGAACGAAACCGCCCTCGGGCTGCTGTTTCGCCTTGCCCGTGTTGCCTTCTTAGCTCTCGCTTCTTCCGGCTCCGTGGTCTTGCCGCTCCCCGTCCAGCCCGGGGACGGCACGGCAGTCAACGCAGCAGTTCGGCTCGGGCCTCCGCACGCGGCTTGGTCAAGTAGCGCAGCGGTTTGGGACGCCGCTTCACCGCCCGCGGCTCGCAACGCTCCGGCCGGTCCCCCACCCGGTGGCCGACGATGGCCGCCCAGAGCACGTCCCTCCGCTCGTGTCTTTGCGCCTGCGTGGCACTCACCAGCAGCATGCGGAATTCATTCAGGGTCTGCACCGCACCCAGGAAACTGCATTGCCGCGGATGGACCCCCTTTGCCTGCGCGGCTTGGGCCATCACTTGACGCGTGAGATTATAGGCCAGGAAGTGCATCCAGATTTCCGTAGCCGTTCACGGCGATAGTTATGATTCTGACTATGTTCAAACCCCATAGTCCTTGCTGATGGTAGTAGGTAGTGCCGTTTGGCTCGTTCCTTCCTAGCATAAGGGAATCATGGCAGACGTCGTACCAACCCCTTGTG
>JBGQLF010001055.1:0-4460 GCA_041499985.1 Gemmataceae bacterium | reverse complement strand
CTTGTGGGTTAGGATTCCGATCCTGACGTCAGGATCGGAATCCTAACCCACAAGCCAGAACTCCAACAGCGCGACTATAACTCGGACCGCGGGACAGGACATTCGGATCACTTCGACTTGGCGTTGCTGGCGGGTGCCGCGGTCTTCTGGAACACGATGATATGCTGCCGCGGCAGGACATCGAGGGTGCCCATCCAGCGGAGCGGGTGCGGCGCCATCTCCTTCAGCACTTGCTTTTGACTCATTTTGTGGACCAGCTTGATCGGCACGTCGGGATCTTCCAGGCGATACTCGACAAACACGAGCCGGCCACCCGGTTTGAGCGCCTGCACCATGGCCGTCGTCATTTCCCAGGGGTGCGAAAACTCGTGGTAGACATCCACCATCAGGATGAGGTCCACCGCGTTGGCCGGTAACTTGGGGTCCGTGATCGTTCCCAGGATCGGTTCGATGTTGGCGAAGCCACGGGTTTTCATGCGTTGGCGGAGGAGCGTGAGCATCTCGGGCTGGATGTCCACAGCGTACACCTTGCCGCGGGCGCCGACGCGTTCGCTGAGCCGAAATGTCAGATAGCCGCTGCCGGCGCCGATGTCGGCAACGACATCACCCGGCTTGAGCTTCAGAGCCTCGAGGAGCTTGCTCGGCTGCTCCTCCTGGTCGCGCTCGGGTCGATCGAGCCAGTCCGCTGCCTGATGACCCATCACGATGGCGATCTCACGCCCCAGGTAAAACTTGCCGATGCCGTTGGGGTCGTGCTCCTTGCGGAACTCGTAACGGGAGGAGGTGTCCTTGGCTTGTGGTTCCTGGTCGGCCGAGCGTGCGACGGGGCCGATCCAGAATGGCAAGCATAACAGGAGGAAAAAAGTGTGCAACCGTTTCATGAGGTGGTCCTGTGTCAGAACGGTACCCCAGACCCGAAGAAGAAGATCATGTCTTCAATGGCTTCGTAATCGCCGCGCTCCATCAGATCAACAGGCGTGCCGGCACCGCGGTCCGCGCAGGCGGCGCTCGGTTTCTCCAACCAAGTAGGGATGTAGGACAAATGCATGACCTGAGACAACCCCTTCAGAAGGTTTGCTACCCGCTTGATCTTGGTCACCTGGTCGGTGGTAGGCTGCTCCTTCCCCTCCTCCCATTTGGCCAGAGTCACTTCGGCGACACCGAGCATGCGAGCGAGGATCGGGCCAGTCAGGCTATAGGCGCTACGAATCTTCGCGATACTCGGGAGGGCTGGACCGCGCTTCTGGGAACGAGCGGGGCCTGTGTCGCTCGGTTTTTTCGCAGCCGCATCTTGGTTAGCTCTTGTTGCCATGTTCCGCTTCCCCGGGTAAAAGCAAACCTTCCCTCTTGTACCATCATTCTATCACGCCAGCCAACTTCAAGTCTTATGGGCGCCGTTGCCGGCGGGACATGGGGAACTTCTCGGGATGAACGATGCTCAGCTGGTTCTCGGACACCCGATCCCGGAAAAGGACGAGGTTCATTCCCCTGGGCCGCGCTGCCGAGGGGGTGAGCAGTCCTTCCAAACCTGCCTTGCGGGCCAACCGGCCGATGGCCTGGGTCAGGGCTTCTCGGCCTGCGTGTTGGAGTGCGCGCCAGGGCTCGGTCACGAGTTGGTTCTGGCTCAGTCCCAGCAATTGGCGGATTCTTCGATCGCTCAGGTCGAGAATCTGTCGTACGTTCGCTTGGCAACTTACCAGCACCAGGGGCGTTGCTTCCGCGTCGGGCAAGCCCTGGTAGCGGCGGTACGCCAGCACTTCGGACAGGGCGGTTTCTGGGTCTAGACTGAAATACATGGTTCGAAAGCTGCCCTTGGGGTTCCAGCGTCCACCTGCCTTGCGGCTACCCTCGCCCGTCCGAAGATCCCGTAGGTTGGCATAGGTCAAATCCGTGAAGCGAAAGACATCTCCTGCCCATGGGATGGCGTGCGCCAGACAGCGCTGAAGAGCCGTGGCCAGACGGTGCGATTCCAGATGAGGTGAGAGACTCACGGGTGGGCTCTGCTTCAAGTTCGCCTAACAATGGCTCCTTTCGCAGGAAAGCCTCCTGGGAGCCAGCTGTCATTTCTTCTTCGCCTCCTCCGGCAGTGGCACCTGCGTGGGGCTGGCCAGGTAAGCAATCAGATCCCGCACTTCCTCCTGGCTCAGTTTCTCGAGCAACCCCTCGGGCATCATGGACAGCGGCGAGCGGGCCTGCGTCGCGATTTCATCCTTGGGCACAATCACGCTCTCGTTTTGCGTCTGGACCGTTACGGCCTTGTCGTTTTCCTGTTTGATCATTCCGGTAAGGACTCGGCCATCTTTGGTCTCCAGGATCGTGACCCGGTATTCCGACGGAACAATCGCACTGGGGTCGAGCAGATTCTCCAGGAGATATTCCAGATTGGCGCGCTGCGAGCCGGTCAACTCCGGACCGATGGTGCCGCCCTCGCCGAACAAGCGGTGACACGCGGCACAGGTTTGGGTATAGAGCAGCCGGCCGTGGGATGGGTCGGCGCTTTGGAGGTAATCGGCGGTGAGCAGGGCCTTGTAGCGGACCATGAGGGCCGCCTTCTCCTGCGAGGCGGGACGAATCGTGCCCCAGATTGCGGTGAGCTTGGCGGTGACCGGTTTGTGCTTCAATCCCAACAGTTGGCGTACCGTGAAGGCGGACAGGTCGCGGCGCGGGACCTGCCCCTGTTCAATCGCCTCCAGCAGCGCCAGCGCATACGCCGGCCGCGATGCCAGCGTCTGGATCGCGTCGCTTTTTTCTTCCTCCTTACACGATGCATAGTGACGCAGGATCACCTGTGGTGTGGCCTCGTGCTGATAGGCTGCCAGGCCACGCAGCGCTGGGCCGCGCAGAGTTGGGTCGGCGACGAGGGTGTGCAGCACGGGCACCAGATCGGATCTCCTCTTGTAAACCAGTGCTTGTAGGGCCGTCTGGCGCAGGGCTGTCGCGGCCGCCGTGTCGAGCACGATCTTGCGTAAGGACGCGAGTGCTGGCGCATCATCAAACAAGGCGGAGAGCAGTAGGGATCGTTCCCGTACTTCGAGATTGGGGCTCGCGGCCAGCTTGCGGGCAACGGCCGGCCAACCCGCGGGCATGGACACCTGCCGCCGGCCATGGAAGGCATCGGCGATGCCGCGCAGCACATCCGCGTGCAGGGACGCATCGTCGACCGTACCGAGCAGCTGGACCAGCGCTTGCAACCCTGTGGGAACGGGCTCCGTGGCTGCCGGCCGCTCTGCCAGGGAAGCGACACGCCGAGCCAGGTATTGACGGATCAGGGGAATCTTCGTCTTGACGATCAGCCCAACGAAGCGCTGCGGATCCGCCAGGACCAACGGCTCGATGCCATACCAGATCATCAGCGGCAGGTTGGCATCCGTGGCATCCGCCGCGTGTTGGACCAACGCTTCAGCGATGGGCCAGCGCTGCTCCAGGGGCAAGCGCTGCAATCCCGACGCCAGGTACAAGCGCACGAACGGGGCCGGATCGTTTCCCGCCAGGGCCGCCAGCTTGCTGCGCAGGGCCGCCGAAGCTTTGCGCTCTTCCAGGCCCAGCTGCACGGCCCAGCCACGGAGCATCTCGTGCGGGCTCTCGAGCAGTTCGAGGAGATGCGCTTCCGGTAGGCCGCCGGTTACGTACAGTGCCCACAGGGCGCGGAGTTTGCGCGTGACATCGGGATGGTCGCGCAGGATCTTCCGGAGTCCGTCGTGGGTCTGCGGAGACAGCTTGCCCGCAGCGGCTCGCTCTTGCAATAAACGCCGGGCATGCCGGACATGCCAGTCGTTCTTGTGTAGCTGGCGCTGCACCAGTTCGTCGTCGCGGAGCTTGGCGAGGTCCTCGTGCACCGGAGCAATCTTGCCATAGGTAATCTTGTAAATCCGGCCATTGCTGCGATCGACCTCGCGGTAGTTGTGGCACTCGCCGGTGTCGGTCCAATCGCTCACGAAGACGCCGCCGTCGGGACCAGAGTGCAAGGCCAGGCCGCGGAACCACGGATCGTGGGCCAGCAGGAAATCGTCCGCATGATGGGCGACATAGCCAGAGCCATGGCGCTCGAGCGTGTCGTGATTGACGCGGTTGCCGTGGAGATTGCACGTGAAGAGGCCATTGCGGTAACGGTCCGGCCAATTGTCGCCGAGGTAGACCATGGCTCCGACATGAGCGTGCCCGCCTCCGGGTGTATCGTGGCTACCCTGACCGCCGCGGGAACTCTGCCACGGACCGCCTCCCCAATGGATGTGATCGGCGCAGCTGGGCATCAGGTCGTACAGGTGCGGATTGAAGTCCTGGCCGTTCATGCGCTGGAAATGGGCCCCCGGGATCACGTGCCAGAGGTGGTGGATGACGCAGTTGGTGATGAACATCTGGCCGTAGTCGTCGAAATCGAGGCCCCACGGATTCGTCGTCCCATGGGCCACCGCCTCGAACTGCTGCCGGGGCGGATGATAGCGCCACACGCCGCAGTTGAT